>NZ_CAJCKG010000026.1:0-41239 GCF_903970945.1 Curtobacterium sp. ME26 | reverse complement strand
GTGGGACTTCGTCCGTTCCCACTACTGGCTGCCGAGCTGGCTCTAGGCGGGTCCGGCTGACGGACGGGAGGCGCGGGGCGGCGCCGCACCGCGCCTCCCGTCCGGCTCCGCTCAGGTCCCGACGCGCCGCGGCAGCGTCAGGACGGGCCGTGCAGCGCGTGCTCGATCGTCGCGCGGTCCAGCGGCGCACCGAGCATCGGCTGCCGCCCCGTCGGGGGCAGGACGCCCTCGATCACGACCTCGGCGTAGCGCCGCCAGGCGTCCGGGTCGTGGTCGCGCGTCCGGTCCGCCACGGCGCCGACCATCACGGTGAGCATCGGCAGGTCGGACCACGCGAAGCCGGCGCGCACGACGCCCGCCGCGTGCGCCCGCTCGATGATCGCGTTGACCTGGGACTCGAGCCGGTCACGCTCCTCGACCACGGACGGGCGGGCCTTGCCCGCGCGCACGATGGCGTCGGCGAGGGCGCGGTCACGCGCCCGGAACTCGAAGACGCCCATCAGGTAGACGCGCAGCCCCTCGCGGGGGTCGGACTCCTCCGCGGCACGGGCGGCGGCGGCGTTCATGGCCTCGAACTTGGTGGAGAGCAGCGCCTCGATCAGGGAGTCCTTGTCGGCGAACCGCCGGTAGACCGTCCCGACGCCCACACCGGCCTCGTGCGCGATGTCGTTGAGGGTCACCGACAGGCCGCGTTCCGCGAAGCACTTCCGTGCCGTCTGCAGGATCAGCTCGCGGTTGCGCGCGGCATCGGCGCGCAGGGGGCGCTCGAGGTCGGGCGCGGAGTCGGTGGTGCTCACGGACCCGACCGTAGTTGAAGTTTCTGGGAACAAACGGATGCGACGACTCCGTTTCGGTCTACACTGACGACAACCGGATGCGCGGCATCCGGTTCCACCTCCTCGCGAAGCGCTCGACGGCGCGTGCTCCGCCACCTCCACCCTTCACCGAAGGAGGCTGCCGTGACGGCAGAACAGACCGTGCCGACCCCCACCGGGGCCGCACCCGCGACGACGAGCCCGACCGGCTCGGGCGCCGCTCCCGAGAAGGCGAACCGCCGGTGGATCGCCCTCGCGGTCATCGCGCTCGCCCAGCTCATGGTGGTGCTCGACGCCACCATCGTGAACATCGCCCTGCCCTCGGCCCAGGCCGACCTGGGCTTCGGCAACGACCAGCGGCAGTGGATCGTCACCGCCTACTCGCTGGCGTTCGGCTCCCTCCTGCTCCTCGGCGGACGCCTCGGCGACCTCTTCGGCCGCAAGAACACGTTCATCGTCGGGCTCGTCGGCTTCGCGGCCGCCTCGGTCCTCGGCGGCCTCGCCGACTCGTTCGGGCTGCTCGTCGCGGCCCGCGCGCTGCAGGGCGTCTTCGGCGCGCTGCTCGCCCCGTCCGCCCTCGGCATGCTGACGACGACCTTCCGCGACCCGAAGGAGCGCGGGCGCGCCTTCGGCATCTTCGGGTCGATCGCCGGCTCGGGTGCGGCCATCGGCCTGCTCCTCGGTGGCGTCCTGACCGAGTACACCTCGTGGCGCTGGTGCCTGTACGTCAACGTCGTGTTCGCGGTGCTCGGCGTGATCGGTGCGCTCGTCTTCATGGCGCGGCCCCCGAAGGTCGAGCGACCCCGCATCGACGTCGCCGGCGTCCTGACGATCACGGCCGGTCTGGTCGGCATCGTCTACGGCTTCTCGAACGCCGAGTCGAACGGCTGGGACGCTCCGCTGACGATCGTCATGCTCGCCGCCGGCGTCGTGCTCGTCGCCGCCTTCGTGGTCATCGAGACGCGGGTCGCACACCCGCTGCTCCCCCTGCGCGTCGTCCTCGACCGCGACCGCGGCGGGGCCTTCCTCGCGATCGGCCTGGTGGCGATCGGGATGTTCGGCATCTTCCTGTTCCTGACCTACTACCTCGAGCAGACGCTCGGCTTCAGCTCGCTGCAGACCGGGCTGGCGTTCCTCCCGATGCCGCTGTCGATCATGATCTCGGCGACGCAGATCGGCGGGCGCCTGCTCCCTCGCGTCGGGCCGAAGGTCCTCATCTTCGCCGGCGGCCTGGTCGCCGCGACGGGACTCCTGCTCCTCCTCCGCACCGACGTCGACAGCTCGTACGCGGGGACCGTCCTGCCCGCGCTGATCGTCATCGGTCTCGGCATGGGCACGATCTTCTCGTCCGCGATGAACACGGCGACCACCGGGGTGGCCCGGGCGGACGCCGGCGTGGCCTCGGCGACGGTGAACACGATGCAGCAGATCGGTGGATCGATCGGTACCGCACTGCTGTCGACGATCTTCGCCGACGTCGTGGCGGACAGCCTCTCCGGGCTGTCGGCGGCGCCGACGAAGCTGCAGCAGGCGCAGGCCGTGATCGACGGGTACCACGTGGCGTTCGGCATCTCGGCGGGCGTGCTCGTGCTCGTCGCCCTCGCCGGTGGCCTCCTGATCAACCGGCAGTCGGTGCGGCTCGCCAAGCTCGAGCACGCGTCGAGCGCGACCACGGGCAGCATCCCCGCGGCAGCGCACTAGCCCGGTCTCGCGGCGGGGCACCCGTCCTGTCCGCGGCGGGGTACCAGTCCTGTCCCGCGGCGGGGCACCCGTCCAGTCCCGCGGCGGGGCACCCGTCCTGCGACATCCCACGCGTCGATCGACGCGTGGGATGTCGTCGTTCCGGCCCCTTGCATGCCAGTCGACCTCGCCGTCGGGACAGTGGCGTTGCGCCCCGTGTCGGACACCCTCGCTCGCGTCAGGGGTGGCGGATATCGTGACGGCCATGGCCCCCGTCCTGACCTCGCCGCTCGTGTCGACGCAGTGGCTCGCCGACCACCTCGGCGCCGACGACCTCGTGGTCGTCGACGCCTCGGTGCGGACCGAGGGCACGGGGACCGCGATGCGCTGGCAGGGCGCCCACGACGCGTACGAGCAGCACGGGCACGTGCCCGGCGCGCGGTACGCCGACCTGCTGCACGACTTCTCGGCGCCCGACGCCGACCTGCCGTTCACCCGTCCGGGCGCCGAGCACTTCGAGGCCGCCGCACGGGCCCTCGGGGTCACCGCGTCGAGCACGGTCGTGGTCTACGACGACGGCGTCGGCGAGTGGGCCGCACGCCTGTGGTGGATCTTCCGCGCGTTCGGCTTCGACACCGCCGCGGTGCTGGACGGCGGCTTCACCAAGTGGCGGGACGAAGGGCGCCCCGTTCGGGTCGGACCCGTGCGCGCAACGCCCGCCACCACCGGCGCGGACCCCTTCCTGGCCGGGGAGGAACGGCCGGTCTGGGCGGACCACGACCGCGTCCTCCGCGCCGTGCACGGCGAGGAACCGGCGGCGGTGGTGCTCGCCGCGCCCGCGTCCTCGCTCGGCACCGACCACCCGGGCATCGTGCCGGGCAGCACGGTCATCACCACGGACGACGTCGTCGACCCGGTGTCGAACACGCTCCGACGACGTCCGGCCCTCGCCGAGGTGTTCGCTTCCGTGCTCGGCGCCGACGAGGTCGTGACGTACTGCGGGGTGGGCAGCGCCGCGTGCGTGGACGCACTCGCCCTGACGGTGCTCGGGCACGACCGGGTGCAGGTGTACGACGGGTCCCTGGCGGAGTGGTGGCGGCTCGAGCCGGAGCTGCTCGCGTCCTGACGTCCCCACCGGGAACACCGCCGCGCACTAGCGTGGGCACCATGAGCAGCAGACGCGCGGTCGTCCTCGGCGGTACCGGCGGCATCGGTTCGGCGGTGGTCCGCGACCTGCTCGACGTCTCGGGTCGCGGCGGTGACGACTGGCAGGTGGACGTGCTCGCGCGCCGCGGCGGTCCCGCTGCCGAGGCCCTGACCGCGGCGGGCGCGACCTTCGTCCCCGGCGACCGACGGGACACCACGGTGCTCCGTGACCTGCTGCGGCCCGGCGCCGACCTGCTCGTCGACACCGTGGGACTGACACGTGACGACGCCCTGCAGCTCCGCCCGTTCCTCGACGACGTCGGCTCGACGGTGTTCGTGTCCTCGAAGGCCGTGTACGTGGACGACCGGGGGCGGCACGCGAACTCCGTCGACCGTCCCGTGTTCGGCGGCCCCGTCTCCGAGCTCCAGCCCACCGTGACGGCCGGCGACGGCGACCCGACCACGCGCGACGGGTACGGCGCGGCGAAGGTCGCCGCCGAGCAGGTCCTCCTCGACCACGGCGCACCGGTCACCGTGCTGCGACCCTCGAAGGTCCACGGCGTCGGCATCGGGCGTCCGCGCGAGTGGTTCGTGGTGCGGCGTGCGCTCGACGGTCGGGAGCGCATCCTGCTCGCCGACCACGGCCGCGGCGTCGACCACACGACCGCGGCCAGCGGCATGGCGTCCCTCGTCCGGCTCGTCGCCGACGCACCGGACCGCCGCATCCTCAACGTCGCGGACGAGAGCGCGCCGGACGTCCTCGAGATCGTGCGCACCCTCGCCGGGCTCGCCGACCACCGCTTCGACGAGGTGCTGCTCGACCAGGACGCCCCCGCGTTCGTCGGGACGACGCCGTGGAGCTCCCCGTCCCCGTTCGTCCTCGACACCACGGCGGCGCGGGCGCTCGGATGGCAGCCGCCCCGGTACGCCGATGCCGTGCGCCCCACGGTCGAGTGGCTGCTCGAGACCGCCCACGCCGTCCCCGCCGGCGGCGACGTCCCCTGGGCGGACGACCCGTTCTGGGACCGCATGTTCGACTACGGCCCCGAGGACGCCGCGCTGGCGCTCCTCTCCCTCGGCCGGGACTGAGGCGGGGATCGAGCCGGTGCCCCGGTCGGAGGTGCTGTTCGTCGGCGGCCGGTCGGGCGTCGGGAAGTCGACCGCGGCCGAGGCGCTCCACGACCTGCTCGTCGCCGCGGACGTGCCGCACGCCGTCGTCGAGGGCGACCTCCTCGACCTCGCGCACCCCGCACCGCACGTCGAGCACCCCGCTGCGCACCTGGCGGAGCGGAACCTCGCCGCGATGTGGGCCGCCTACCGCGAGCTCGGGCACCACCGGCTCGTCGTCACGAACACCGTGTCCGTGCTGCGGACCGCCGAGCTCGCCGCGGCGATGGGCGACGACCCGCTGGTCACCGCCGTCCTGCTCCGCGCCTCCGACACCACCACCGCCGGACGGCTCGCCCGTCGCGCGGGTGGTGCCGTCCCGCAGGCGCAACTGGCCCACAGCACGGCGACGGCCGGGAGGCTCGAATCGGCCGTCGCGGACACGGTCACCCGGGTGGACACCGACGGGCGCACGCCGGCTGAGGTCGCGCGCGTGCTCGGTGCACTGACCGGCTGGTTGCCCGCCTGAGACTCCGTAGCCCGTGGCCCGTGGTCTGTGACCGGCGGACTGTGGACGGCGTGGCTCCGTCCACGGATCCACCCGCCGGGACCACCGTCCAGCGCGACCGGGGCAGGCTGGAGGCATGAACGACAACCGGCTCGGGACCGCGGTCAGTCCGTACCTCCGCCTGCACGCCGACAACCCGGTGGACTGGCGGGAGTGGGGACCGGAGGCCTTCGCCGAGGCGCGGGAGCGTGACGTCCCCGTCCTCGTGTCGGTCGGATACGCGACCTGCCACTGGTGCCACGTGATGGCGCGCGAGAGCTTCTCCGACCCGGAGATCGCCGAGCTCCTGCGGCGTGACTTCGTCGCCGTCAAGGTCGACCGCGAGGAACGTCCCGACGTGGACGCCAGCCTGATGGCCTCGGCGAGCGCGTTCACGCAGCAGCTCGGTTGGCCGCTCACGGCCTTCGCCACGCCGGAGGGCCGCGTCTTCTTCGCCGGCACCTACTACCCGCCGACGCCGGTCGGACAGGTCGGCTCGTTCCGCCAGGTGCTCGCGGCGGTGCTCGACGCGTGGACGGAGCGTCGGCACGAGGTCGACGCGAACGCCGGTGCCATCGCGTCGGCGATCCGGCAGGGTGCCGAGGCGGACGCAGCCGCCCAGGGCGGCGAGGTGACCGCGCGGGTCGAACCGCGCCTCCCGGCCGTCGACGCGGTCCAGGGCGTCACCGCGCAGCTCGCCACGGCGGAGGACACGACGTACGGCGGGTTCGGTGGCGCGCCGAAGTTCCCGGGCGCACCGCTGCTCGAGTTCCTCGCCGACGTGGCGGCCGACGACACCGCCGATGCCGACGCCGACGCCGAGCGCGTCGCTGCCGGCCTGCTCGACCGGAGCCTGCACGCGATCCGGTCGACCGAGTTGACCGACGCCGACGGCGGCGTGTTCCGGTACGCGACCAAGCGGGACTGGAGCGTGCCGCACTACGAGCGGATGCTGTACGACAACGCGGGCCTGCTCGCGGTCGCCGACCGCGACCAGGCGAGGGGCATCGCGGACTTCCTCCGGGAAACCCTGCGGCGCCCCGACGGTGCGTTCGTCGCCGCACAGGACAGCGAGTCCACCATCGAAGGCCGCCGGGTCGAGGGCGAGTGGTACCGGCTGCCGCTCGACCAGCGGGGCCGGTACGCGCCGCCTCCCCTCGACGACCAGGTGCTCACCGGCTGGAACGGCCTGGCGATCCGGGGACTCGCCGTCGCCGGGGCGCGGCACGACGACGCCGAGATGATCGCGCTGGCCCGCGCCGCCGCCGACGCCGTCCTCACCGCGCACGTGCGGGACGACCACGTCGTCGTCCGCTCGAGCACGGCCCACGGAACGTCGTCCGCACCGCCCACCATCGAGGACGTCGGACTGCTGGCGGAGGGGCTCCTCGAACTCGCACTCGTCACGGGTGCGGTCGGGTACGCCGTCACCGCCCGGAGCCTCGTCGACGACGGGCTCGCCGGGCGGTTCGAGGCCGATGCCGTCCTGGCGGCCGCCGGGACCGCGACGGGCGAACAGCCGCAGACCGCGATGCGCTCGGGGACCGTGGCGCTGGCGTCGACGGCCGCGGTGCTCGCGGCGCTCACCGGGGACCAGGACCTGCGGACGGCGGCGGCCTCCCTCGTGGCCGACCGCGCACGGACGGGGACGGAACGGCCGCTCGGGCACGCGGACGCCCTCGGACTGGCGCTCGCGCTGCAGCGCCCGTCGCGCGAGGTCGTCGTCGTGGCCGCCGTCGACGATCCCCTCCGCCGGACCGCGCGGCACGCCCGCCGACCCGGCACGGTGGTGGCGACCGTGACCCCGGAGCAGGCCCGCGCGTGGGCCGACGCCGGGTTCTCCTTGTTCGCCGGTCGCGACGGCACCGCTCCCGCCGCGTACGTCTGCCACGACCACGTCTGCGCCCTGCCGGCACACACGGACGCCGAGCTCGCCGACCAGCTCCGCTGATCGTCCCCGCTGGCCGACTCCGCTGGCCGACTCCGCTGGCCGTCCCCGCTGGCCGACTCCGCTGCCGGCGGACGACGATCCCACCGACGCCACTCGCTCCGCTATCCTGGAATGCTCATGTCTGCCACGCCCGTCATCACGTACCCGCCCGAACTGCCGGTGTCGCAGCGGCGGGACGACATCGCCGCCGCGATCCGCGACCACCAGGTCGTGATCGTCGCGGGTGCCACCGGCTCGGGCAAGACGACGCAGCTGCCGAAGATCTGCCTCGAGCTGGGGCGCGAGTCCATCGGGCACACGCAGCCCCGGCGGATCGCCGCCCGGACCATCGCCGAGCGCGTGTCCGAGGAGCTCGGCGGCGAACTCGGCGACCTCGTGGGCTACCAGGTGCGGTTCACCGACAAGGTGAGCGTGAACACCCGGATCAAGCTCATGACCGACGGGATCCTGCTCAACGAGATCCACTTCGACCGCGACCTGAAGCGCTACGACACGATCATCATCGACGAGGCGCACGAGCGGTCCCTCACGATCGACTTCCTGCTCGGGTACATCAAGCGGCTCCTCCCCCGCCGGCCCGACCTCAAGGTGATCATCACCTCCGCGACGATCGACCCTGAGTCGTTCTCGCAGCACTTCGGCGGTGCTCCGATCATCGAGGTGTCCGGCCGCACCTACCCGGTCGAGGTCCGCTACCGACCGCTCGTGGCCGAGGACGCCGGCGACGACACCACCGACGAGACCGATCCGCGCACGGACGACAGCGGCGACGGCGGGAACGCCGACGACCGCGACGTGCTGCAGGGCATCACCGACGCGCTCGACGAGCTGGCGCGCGAGGACCCGGGCGACGTCCTCGTGTTCCTCTCCGGCGAGAACGAGATCCGTGACGCGCAGGACGCCATCGAGGGCAGGCGCTACCCGGGCACCGAGGTCCTGCCGCTCTACGGTCGGCTCTCCGCGGCGGACCAGCACCGCGTCTTCGACAAGCGCACCACGCCGGGCGTCCGACGTCGCGTCGTCCTCGCGACCAACGTCGCGGAGACGAGCCTCACCGTCCCGGGCATCAAGTACGTCGTCGACACCGGCACCGCCCGCATTTCCCGGTACTCCCCGCGGGCCAAGGTGCAGCGCCTGCCGATCGAGGCCATCAGCCAGGCGAGCGCGAACCAGCGGTCCGGTCGCGCGGGCCGCACGAGCGCGGGCATCGCGATCCGGCTCTACTCCGAGCAGGACTTCGACCGGCGCCCCGAGTACACCGACCCCGAGATCCTCCGCACGAACCTGGCCGCGGTCATCCTGCAGATGATCTCGCTCGGGTTCGGCGACATCGAGTCGTTCCCGTTCCTCCAGCCGCCGGACTCCCGAGGCGTGAAGGACGGCCTCGACCTGCTCCGCGAGCTCCGTGCGGTCGACGCCGACGGCCGGATCACGAAGTCCGGCCGCCAGCTGACCCGCCTGCCGATCGACCCCCGCCTCGGTCGGATGGTGCTCGAGGCCGGTCGGCAGGGCGTCGGGCGCGAGGTCATCGCGATCGTCAGCGCCCTGAGCATCCAGGACCCGCGCGAACGGCCCCTCGAGAAGCGTGCGCACGCCGACCAGCTGCACGCGCGCTTCGCCGACCCCACGAGCGACTTCCTGACGCTGCTCAACCTCTGGAACCACATCGAGGACAAGCAGGACGAGATGTCGTCGAGCGCGTTCCGGCGGCTGTGCAAGGCCGAGTTCCTGAACCACCTGCGCATCCGCGAGTGGCAGGACCTGTACCGCCAGCTCTCCCGCGCCGCGAAGCAGGTCGACGTCCGCGTGGGGCAGTCCCGCTCCGAGGACGGCGACGCCGTGCACCGGTCGCTCCTCTCCGGGCTCCTCAGCCAGATCGGGCTCCGCGACAAGGAGAAGCGCGACTACCTCGGCTCGCGGAACACCCGGTTCGTGGTGTTCCCCGGCAGCGTCCTGGCGAAGAAGCAGCCGGATGCCGTGATGGCCGCCGAGCTCGTCGAGACGAGCCGCCTGTTCGCGCGCACGGTCGCCAGGATCGACCCCGCCTGGGTGGAGCCGCTCGCCGGTGACCTGCTCAAGCGCACGTACGGCGAACCGCACTGGGAGAAGAAGCAGGGCGCGGTGGTCGCGTACGAGCGGGTGACCCTGTTCGGCGTCCCGATCGTGCAGCGCCGGCGCGTGCAGTACAAGCGCGTGGACCCGGAGCACTCGCGCGAGCTGTTCATCCGGCACGCCCTCGTCGAGGGCGAGTGGGACGCGCAGCAGGCCTTCGACCGGGCGAACCGGAAGCTCCGCCGCGAACTCGAACAGCTCGAGGAACGCACCCGTCGCCGCGACATCCTGTTCGACGACGAACGCGTGTACGAGTTCTACGACGCCCGTGTCCCCGCCGACGTCGCCACCACCCGCGACTTCGAGGGGTGGTGGCGCCAGGCGCGACGCGAGCAGCCCGACCTGCTCACGATGCACCGGACGGACCTGCTCGACGAGGACGCCGCGGAAGCAGCGCAGGACCAGCAGGAGTACCCGACGCAGTGGCGCTCCGGCGACCAGCGCCTGGCGATCAAGTACCGCTTCGAGCCGGGCGCGCAGGACGACGGTGTGAGCGTCCAGGTGCCGCTCGCGCTGCTCCCCCGGATGCGCGAGGAGGGCTTCGACTGGCAGGTCCGCGGGCTCCGGAAGGAGCTCGTCACCGCGCTCATCAAGTCGCTGCCGAAGCAGATCCGCAAGAACGTCGTCCCCGCAGCGGACTGGGCCGAGAAGATCGTCGCCGAACTGCCCGACGACGCCCCCACCGAGCCGACGGAGTCGTTCCGCGCGACGCTCGCCCGGGCCATCCAGCGGATGACCTACGTGTCCGTCAGCGAGTCCGACTTCGACCTCGGTCGCGTCCCGGCGCACCTGCTGCCGACGTGGGCCGTCGTCGACGAGCGCGGCCGCCGGGTGGAGACCGGCAAGGACCTCTCGGCGCTGCAGACGAAGCTCAAGGACCGGACCCAGCAGAGCGTCGCCTCCGCGACGGTGCAGGCGGCGGCACGGCCGGGAGGCGCGGCACGCGTCGCCGGGGCGGCCTCCGGCGCGCAGGTGGAACGGTCCGGCCTCACCGCCTGGCCGTCCCAGGACCTGCCGCAGGTCCTCGACACGAAGCAGGCGGGCGGCGTGATCCGCGCCTACCCGTCGCTGGTCGAGGAGGGCGAGGGCCCGAAGGCGACCGTCGGCGTGCAGCTCCTCGCGACCCCCGGCGACCGGACCGTGCGGATGCCCGCCGGTGTCCGACGGCTCGTCATGCACGCGGTGCCGTCCCCGGTGTCGTACGTGCAGTCGCACCTGACCGCGCAGGAGAAGCTGGCCCTGGCGGCGAGCCCCTACCCGTCGACGGCGGCGCTGTTCGACGACGTCCTCGCGGCGGTCGTCGACGCCGGCATCCGACGGCTGCACCCGGACGGACTGGTGTTCACGAAGGCGGAGTTCGAGGCCGTCCGCGACGCCGTGTCCGCGACGGTGGTCGACACGATGTTCACCGCCGTGTCCGAGGTCGCGGCTGTCCTCACCGCGCAGCGCGCCGCCGACAAGTCGATGAAGCAGGCGAACTCGATGGCGCTGCTCCCGGCACTCACCGACATGCGCCAGCAGACCGAGCGCCTGGTCTTCCCGGGCTTCGTCGCGGTCGCCGGACTCGACCGGCTCCGACGGATCCGGGTGTACCTGCAGGGCATCGACGCGCGCGTGCAGAAGCTCCTGCAGAACCCGGGGCGCGACGCGACGTGGATGCGCGAGGTCACCGTGACGACCGACCGCTACACGGACGCGGGCGGCACCTTCCCGCCCGCCGTCGGGGCGCATCCGGAACTCGTGCACGCCCGGTGGATGCTCGAGGAGTTCCGGCTCAGCCTGTTCGCGCAGGAGCTCGGCACCGCCGAGACCGTTTCGCTGCCGCGCATCACGAAGGCCCTGGCCGCCGCCCGCTGATCGGGCTCAGCCGGCGTCGGTGGCCAACCCCTCGGTCGCCAGGCCCTCGACGACGGTGACGTTCGGCAGGGCCGCCGCCAGGACCGTGCCCGGCAGGAAGACCTTGGCCCCGCGCAGGCCCGCGCCGATGACGACCTCCGGGGCCTCGAGCACGCGGGCGTCGACGTACACCGGCCAGTCCGCGGGGAGCCCGATCGGCGTGATGCCGCCGTACTCCATGCCGGTCAGCTCGACGGCCTGGTCCATCGGCGCGAAGCTCGCCTTCCGGACGTCGAGCAGCCGCTTGACGACCCGGTTCACGTCGAGCTTCGTCGACGCGAGCACCACGCACGCCGCGTAGCGGACCTCGTCGCCGCGCTTGCCGGCGACGACGATGCAGTTCGCCCCGCCTTCGAGCGGGTACCCGTAGGCGTCGGAGAACGCGGCCGTGTCCGCCAGGTCAGGGTCGATCGGCGCTGCCTCGATCCGGGCGAGCAGGTCGCTCGGCAGCCCGACCAGGGCCTGGGCGACGGGGATCGCCAGGAACCCGGTGGCGACGAGTACGGGGGAACGGTCGAGCGTGGGCATGCGTCCGACCGTAGCCAGGCCCGTCCGGTGCCATGATCAGGTGTGCAGCTCCACGACTTCCCCGTCCCGGACACGGCCGCGGCGCGCGCGGCTGCGACGCTCGCCGACGCGTACCAGTCCCCCGCCCTCACCGCGCACGCCGTCCGGTCCTGGTACTGGGCCGAGGGCTTCGCCGCCGTCGACGGCATCACGGCGGTCGACCACGAACTCCTCTACGTCGCCGCGCTGCTGCACGACATCGGCACCGTCCCGGAGTTCGACAACGTCCGCAGCTCGTACGAGCACGCCGGCGGCCACGTGGCGATCGCCCTCACCACGGGCGCGGGCTGGAGCGGAGCCCGACGCCAGCGCGTCCTCGACGTGATCGTCCGGCACAACTGGCCGAGCGTCGACGTGTCCCTGGACGTCGAGGGACACCTGCTCGAGCGGGCGACCGGGCTCGACATCAGCGGGGTAGACGCCGACGGGCTCCCCGTCGACTACCTGCGCGAGGTCGTCCGCGCGTTCCCCCGCGGGTCGATCGCGGCCGAGTTCGGCGCCTGCGTCGTCGACCAGGCCGACCGGAAGCCCGACACCGCTGCGCGGCGGATCGTGGACGCGGGGGTCGTCGAGAAGCTCCGGCACAACCCGCTCGAGCGGCTCGGCTGAGGCCGACCGGCACGTTCGGGAGGGTGCCGGCGATCAGGCGCGCTCGTCGATCGACCGCGCTCCGGGCACCGGCGGGGCCGGATCGTCCGACGCCTCGGGGTCGTCCGCCCGCGCCCACTTCACCGTCCACCGCACCAACGGCTGCACGCGGTCCCACGCCGCGGTGACGTCGTCGAGCGGGCTCTCGAGCGGCAGGTGCACGAGGGCGGCGTAGTGCTGCATCCGGAGCAGGTCGATCCGCGGGTGGTCGGCGTCGTACCCGCGCGGGGCGGTCTTCAGCGGCGGACCGGCCAGTTCGTACCCGGCGTCCGTCAGGGCGTCGAGCTCCCGACGGAGGGCGGCCGCGGCCCGGGGGTGCTCGTCGATCGCGGTGCGCGCGGCGTGCAGCTGATCGCGCGACGGTTCGTAGAGTCCACCGCCGACCTGCAGCCCGTCGGCCCCGGCGCTCAGGTACATGCCGCCCGCGGTGAGCCCGGTGTCCTCACGGTACGGGCGCTTGTCCGGCGTGAACCGCAGGTCGCGGTGCTGGCGGAGCACCCGTCCGGGACCGTAGCGCCGCTCGGCCACCTGCAGCAGCGCCTCCATGGGGTCGCGGACGTGCCGCTCCCAGTCCTCCCGGTGGTCCTCGAACCACGACTTCTCGTTGTGGGCGGCGAGCCCGCGGAAGAACGTCGCCAGCGCGGGCGAGAACGGCGTCTCGGTCATGTCCCGAGTGAACCGCCCCGGGGTGCACGGTCATCGGCAGCCCGGGGTACGAGACTGGCCCGGTGAACGAACTCCGACCGATCGACCTCGACACCTGGCCGCGGCGCGAGCACTTCGCGCACTACCGCCGGGAGCCGTGCGCGTGGGAACTGACCGTCGACGTGGACGTCACCGCGTTCGTCGCCGCGGTGCGAGCGGCCGGTGTGAAGACCTACCCGTCCCAGATCTGGGCGATCTCCACGGTGGTGAACCGGCACGCCGAGTTCCGGATGCAGCTCACCCCCGATGGGCAGCCCGCCGTGTGGGACGTCGTCCACCCGACCTTCACGGTGTTCCACCCCGACACGGAGACGTTCTCGGTGCTCGTGGTCGAGCACGACGACGACCCGCGGACGTTCCACGACGCGGTGGTCACGACGACGGCGACGTACCGGGACGACCACCGGATGTTCCCGCAGGGCACGGGCCGCACGGACACGTTCGACGTGTCGACCCTCCCCCGCACGTCGTTCACCGGCTTCGCCCTGCACCTGACCGGTGCCGAGGACCACCTGCTGCCGATCGTCACGCTCGGCCGCCACCGGCAGCAGGGCGACCGCACCCTGATGCCGCTCGCGCTGCGGGTGAACCACGCGGCGGTGGACGGCTTCCACGCCTCCCGGTTCGTCACCGAGCTCGAGGAGCTGTTCGCCGACCCGTCCTGGCTCGGCTGACCGTCCCGTCCCCCGGTCGCACACCGCCCGGGAGCACCGTGGTCGGCATGCACGACGACGAACTCACCGCCCTCGCGGTCTCCCGCGCCCTCGACAACGTCGCCGACGGTGGCAAGCCCTTCGCCTGCCTGATCGTCCGCGACGGCGAGGTCGTGGTCGAGGCCGTCAACCACGTCGCCCAGACCGGCGACCCGACGGCGCACGCCGAGATCCGCGCGATCCGTGCCGCCGCCGAGCAGGGCATCACCGACCTGACCGGCCACGACGTGTTCGTCACCGCGTACCCGTGCCCGATGTGCCTCGGCGCGCTGTACTACGCCCAGCCCGACCGCGTGGTCTTCGCGGCGACCCGCGAGCAGGAGGGCGAGCACTACGAGGACGGCAACCGCCTGATGACGCTCGCCACCTTCTACGACGAGTACGCGAAGCCGGTCGAGGACCGCGCCCTGCCGACCGAGCAGGGTCGGGTCGACGACCCGACGGCGCCGTTCCGCGAGTGGACCGCCCGCCACCCGTCCTGACCGGACGCCACCGCTCGCCGGGCGTGACCACGGGACGGACGGGAGGCTCGTCACCTCTCCGCCGCGCGCCTCCCGTCCGTGGCAGGGCCGGGTCTCAGGGAGCCGGCGTCAGCCGGTAGAGCACCTGCGGACGGCCGCGACGGCCGTACCGGTGCGCCAGGTCGATGGCGCCCGTCGCGACGAGGTGGTCGAGGTAGCGGCGCGCGGTGGCGCGTGAGGTGCCGGTGGCCCCGGCGACCTCGTCGGCCGAGCGGGCGACCACCGGGTCGAGGGCCGCGACGACGCGACCGAGCGTGGTCGCGCTGACGCCCTTCGGCAGGGCGCCCTCGGAGGTGTCGCCCGAGGCGCGGGCGGGGGTGACCACGCGCACCGAGCCCGTGGCGAGCAGGCGGTCGACGTCGCCCTGCCCCATCGGCACGTCGCGGTGCGCGTCGTCGCGTGACCGGCGCTCGACGGCGTAGGCGCGTAGTCGGTCCTGCAGGGCCTCGCGGTCGAACGGCTTGAGCAGGTACCCGACCGGGTGCGCGGCGAGCGCCTGCCGCACGGTGACCTGGTCGCGCGAGGAGCTGACGACGAGCACGTCGGTCCGGTCGACACCGGCGACGTGCATGCGGTGCAGCACCTCGATGCCGCTGATGTCGGGCAGACGCATGTCGAGGAGCACGAGGTCGACTCCGCGCTCGACCGAGGCCAGTGCGGCGCCGCCGGACGCGACCGCCCCGACGACCGCGAACCCCTCGGTCGCGGCGACCCACCGGGAGTGGAGTGCGCGGGCGCCCGCGTCGTCGTCGACCACGAGCACCCGCAGCGGTGCGGGCCCGGACGCCGTCACGACCCCGCCGCCATCTCGACGTCGAGCCGGGCTCCGCCGAGCGCTGCCGAGCGCCCGACGACCACGGATCCGCCGCGGTCGGTGGCGGTGCGCCGGACGACCGCCAGGCCGATGCCCCGCCCGAGCCCGGTCTCGTCGGCCTTCGACGACCAGCCGCGGGTCAGCACACGGTGGGCGTCGGCCGGGTCGATGCCCGGGCCGTCGTCCTCCACCGTGACCGTGGTGCGCCCGTCCCGGGTCGCGACGGTGCAGGCGACGTTGGTCGCCCCGGCCTCGGCGGCGTTGCGGCACAGGTTCGCGACGACGAGCAGCACCGCGTCGTCGAGCACGACGTCGTCGGCGACCCGCAGGTCGAGCGTGGCACCGGCCGCGGCGAGCTCGGACCGCACCGCCGCGACCGACGCCGTCGCCACCGCACCCCGCCGCGGCGACCCGGCACCACCGCCGCTGGTGAGCCCGGGCGCGACGGCGTCGATGTAGGCCATCGCGTCCTCGTCGTCCCCCTGCTCGACGAGCCCGCGCACCACGTGCAGCCGGGTGCCGAACTCGTGGGCCTGCTCGCGCAGCGCCTCCGTCGTCCAGCGCACCTGCCGGCTCTCCGCGTCGACCGCGTCGGCCCGGCGCAACCGGCGCGCGATCACGAGCGACAAGAGCACGCTCGCGAGCGTCGCGGTGACGAGTGCACCGGTGCTCCACGGCAGCAGGGTGCCGAGGGCCCGCTCCCGGTCGGCCGCGATGGTCGACTCGAGCACGCCGACCGCGACGACGCCGACGACCTCGCCTCCGTCGTCGCGGATCGGCACCTTGGCGCGGAGCGTCGCGCCGGACGGGCCGGTCTCGGTGCCGACGAACCGCGCACCGCCGAGCACGGGTGCGATCGTCGTCTCCACGGGCTCGCCGCGTTCCGCGGGGTCCGGGTGGGTGATGCGGACGCCCTCGTCGTCGGTGACCACGACGTAGGAGACGCCGGAGGCGCCCTCGACGAGCGTCGCGATGGGTTGCAGCGCCGCGGTGGCCGACGCGAGGTCGTGGGCGTCGGCGAGCGCCCCTGGGGTGCCCCGGTCGGCGGCCGACGACACCGCGTCACGCACCTCGGGCAGGTCCGCCAGGCTCGCGGCGACACCCGACACCCGGTCGACGACGGAGCTCCGGATGCTGCGCTCCTGCACCACGGCGGCGACCCCGGTCGTGACGCCGGTCGCCGCGAGCACGATGACGCTCGGGAGCGCGAGGACCGCGATCCGCCGCAGCCGTCCGGGACGTGCCCTGGTCACCGTGGCGTCCTCCTCCGGCCGCGACGCCGTGAGCGTCAATGAGCACATCTCCGCCGCCGGCTGCTCGTCCGGTCGGCGGCTGCCATCGTACTTCTCGACCTGCGGCACGACGACGTGCGCAGGAGGGAGACATCGATGCCAGAGCAGTCAGTGCCGGAGCAGTCAGTGCCGGCGCAGTCCGGACCAGGGCAGGCCGTGCCGGGGCAGTCCGTGCCGACGGGGTCGCCGACCGGGCCGCGTGTCCGTCGTCCCGTCGCCCGCGTGGTGGGTGCGGCCGTCGCCGCGGTGTCCATCGCGGTCGCCGCCTTCGGGTCCGTCACGTCGGCAGCGGCCGGCGGGGACCCCACCCGGTCCGTGACCCTCGTCGCACCCGCGGCTGCCGGCGGTGGCTGGGACGGTGTCGCCCGGTCGATGCAGCAGGCCCAGCGCGCGAACGGGATCGTGAACGCCGTCCAGGTCGTGAACATGCCGGGCGCCGGCGGCACCATCGCGCTCGGCAACGTCGCGCGGCTCGCGGGGCAGACCGACACGCTGCTCGTCGGCGGGACCGGACTGCTCGCCGCGGAGATCCAGTTCGGCTCCGCCGTCACCCACGACGACATCACGCCGCTCGCGGTCACCGTCGAGGAGTACGACGTGATCGTCGTCCCCGCCGACTCGCCCTACGAGACGCTCGACGACCTCGTCGCAGCGTGGCGCGAGCGCCCCGGCTCGGTGCCGTGGACGGGCGGCGGTTCGTTCGACCAGCTCGTCGTCACCGACCTCGCCGTCTCGGCCGGGATCGACCCGACGGACACGAACTACATCCCCTCGGACGGCGGCGGCGAGGCGATCCAGGCGCTCCTCAACGGCACGGCCGCCGCGGCGTCGGGCGGGTACCCGGACAACATCGACCAGATCGAGTCCGGTCGGCTGCGGGCACTCGCGCTCGTCGCTGCGGAGCCGGTCGACGGCATCGACATCCCCACCGCGGTCGAGCAGGGGCACGACGTCACGCTGACCAACTGGCGCATGATCGCCGCGCCGGGCGGGCTCGACGACGACCAGCGGACGCAGCTCACCGACATCGTCCTCGACACGGTCCGCACCCCCGAGTGGGCGGACGCGATGCAGCGGTACCACTGGACCGAGCGGATCATCACCGGCGGGGACCTCGACGCGTTCATCGACGAGGAACGCGAGCGGATCCAGGGACTGTACGAGGAGCTGGGCCGGTGAGCCGTCCGAGCAACCCCACGTCGTCGTCCGCGGTCGTCGGGCAGCGGCTCACGCTCCGGGCCGACCCGGGCCGGGTCGCCGCGGTCGCGAAGGAGCTGACCACCCCGGCGCTCTTCACCGCGTTCGCGGTCTACCTCGTCGTCGGCATCGTCACGATGGAGGTCCCCGCCGGCACCGCGTTCCCCGGGCCGGCGGTCTTCCCCGGACTCGTCGCCGCGGCGCTCCTGCTGCTCGCCGCCCTGCTGGTCGTGCGGTCCGTCCGGGCCGCGCGCGGCCGACGGGTCGGGTCCGACGGCACACCGCCGGAGGCCCGCACCGACGCCGCCCGACGCGCCGACACGCACACCGCCACCGCCACCGACACCGACACGACCGGCACCTCGGTCGAGCAGCGCTCGGTCCGCGTCGACTGGCGCTCCCTGGCCTGGGTCGTCCTGTCCTTCGCGGGCTTCGCGCTGCTGCTCGGCGTGCTCGGGTGGATCGTCGGCGCCGGGCTGCTGTTCCTCGGCGTCGCGAAGGGGCTCGGCGCGCCCGGCTGGCTGCGTCCGCTCGTCGTCGGGCTGACGGTGAGCGCGATCAGCTACATCGCCTTCGACATGCTGCTCGACCTGTCGCTGCCCTCGGGCATCGTCGGATGGGAGTTCTGACGTGGACGTCCTCGGTCTCCTCGGCGACGGCTTCGCCGGTGCCCTGACCCCCGCCAACCTGCTCTGGGTCGTCGTCGGGTGCCTGCTCGGCACCGCCGTCGGCGTCCTCCCCGGCCTCGGTTCGTCGATGGCGGTGGCGCTGCTGCTGCCCGTGACGTTCTCGCTCGACCCGACGGCGGCGTTCATCATGTTCGCGGGCGTCTACTTCGGCGGGCTCTTCGGCGACTCGACGATGGGCATCCTGATGAACACGCCGGGGCAGGCCTCGGCGATCGCCTCGACGTTCGAGGGTCACAAGATGGCGCTGAACGGACGAGCGGCCCAGGCACTCGCGACGGCCGCGATCGGCGCGTTCGTCGGCGGCATGATCGCCTCGGTCCTGGTCGTGTTCCTCGCACCGGCGCTCGCATCGTTCTCGTCGAGCTTCGGACCGGCCGAGTTCTTCGCCCTCGCACTCTTCGCGTTCGTCACGACCTCGTCGGTCGTCACCGACGACGCGCTGAAGGGCCTCGGGTCGCTGTGCCTCGGGCTCGGCATCGCGGTCATCGGCGTCGACGGCATCTCGGGTGCACCGCGCTTCACGATGGGCGTGCCGGAGCTCTTCGACGGCATCTCGCTCGTCACGGTGACGGTCGCGGTCCTCGCGCTCGGCGAGGTCATCTACGTCGCGTGCCTGGCCCGACACCTGAAGGACGGCCGGATGGTGCGGGCAACCGGTCGCCCGTGGCTCTCGAAGCGGGAACTCCGCGAGGCGGCACCCGCGTGGCTGCGCGGCACAGCGATCGGGCTGCCCTTCGGCGTGGTCCCCGCCGGCGGGTCCGAGATCCCGACCTTCCTGGCCTTCGGGCTCGAGAAGCGACTCGACGCACGCCGGAAGCACCCGCAGTTCGGCACGGGAGCGATCCGCGGTCTGGCGGCGCCCGAGGCCGCGGGCAACTCGACGACCGGCATGGCGATGGGCGCCCTGCTGTCCCTCGGTCTGCCGGTGTCGGCGACCGCCGCGATCATGCTCGCCGCGTTCCGCCAGTACGGCCTGCAGCCGGGCCCGCTGCTGTTCGACCGCTCCCCCGACCTGGTCTGGGCGCTGCTGGCGTCGTTCTTCATCGCGATGGTCGTGCTGCTCGTCATCAACCTGCCGTTCGCGATGCTCTGGGCGAAGCTGCTCCGCATCCCGCGGGCCTACCTGTACGCGGGCATCGCGGTCTTCTGCGGACTCGGCATCTACGCCACGAGCGGTTCGGTGTTCGACCTGCTCATGCTGCTCGGCATCGGTCTCGTCGGGTTCCTCATGCGGGCACTCGACGTGCCGCTCGCGCCGCTCATCATCGGCATGGTGCTCGGGCCCCTCGCCGAGACGAGCCTGCGCGACGCGGCGCTGAGCGCCGACGGTGACTTCTCGGTCCTGGTGGCCGGGCCGATCCCGATCGTGCTGTACGCCGTGCTGGCGGTCGTGGTCGCGGTCACCGTGACCAGCCGCGTCCGGGCGCGGCGGGCTGCGCGCCGCGAGCTGGTCGACGCCTAGCGGCGCCGGAGCGGCGCCGACGGGAGGCACGTGGCGGCCCCGCACCGCGCCTCCCGTCCGCAGGTGGCGCGCTACGCTCGGCGGATGCGCGCGACCGTGCGGGACGTGGCGGCCCTCGCCGGGGTCTCCCCGAAGACCGTCTCCAACGTGGTGAACGGCGGTGTACCCGTGCGGGCCGCGACACGGGAGCGCGTCGAGCGTGCGGTGGCCGAGCTCGGCTACGTGCCGAACCTCTCCGCCCGCGGACTCCGGAACGGTCGCTCGGGCGCGATCGCCCTGACGCTGCCGGAGCTCGGCAACGCCTACTCGGCCGAGCTCGCGCAGTGGTTCGTCGAGCTCGCCCGCGAGCGCGGGTGGACGGTGCAGCTCGACCAGACCGGTCACGACCCGGGCCGTGAGCGCGAACTCGTCTCCCGGGCCCGCGCGCACCTCGTGGACGGACTCGTGCTCAACCCGGTGTCGCTCAGCGCGAGTGTCCTGGCCGAGACCGAGGGGCTCCCGCCGACCGTGGTCATCGGCGAGGTCGAGCCCGAGCACGTCGACCAGGTGCACGTGGACAGCCGGCTGGCCGCACGCGAGGTCACGACCCACCTGCTCGACCGCGGGCACCGTCGGATCGCCGTGGTCGGAGCGGCGCGCCCCACGGACGCCACCGCCACGAGCGAGCTGCGCGACCGGGGTCACGCGGACGCGCTCGGCGCGGTCGGCCTCGAGGTCGACCCGTCCCTCCGCGTGCCGCTGCCGGCGTGGACGACGAGTGCCGCCGCCACCGGGTTCGCCGCGTGGCTCGACGCGAACCCGCTGCCGGACGCGGTGTTCGCCTACACGGACTCGATCGCGTTCGGCGTGCTCCACGTCCTGGCAGCGCGGGGCGTCCGCGTCCCGGAGCAGGTCAGCGTCGTCGGGTTCGACGACGTGGACGCGGCCGCCTTCGCGATCCCGGCGCTCACGACGGTGTCGTTCGACCGGCGGGCGTTCGCGACCGCCGCGCTCGACCTGCTCACGCAGCGGATCGCGTACCCGGAGGCGCCCCCGTCGACCGTCGTCGTGCCGCACCGGATCGTCGAGCGCGCGAGCGTCGCGACGCGCTGACCAGCGACGCTGCACCACCACGGTCGCATCGCCGTGCAGCCGCCGTGCGCGGATCGCGGTCGGCTCGCCCCCGGGCGCGGTACCGTGCGCGGCATGAGCGCCGACGACCCCGCGATGCCCGTCCTGACCGCGACCGTGCTGCAGTCCCCCGACCCGGTGCGCCTCGCACGGTTCTGGGGTGCGCTCACCGGCTGGGTCGTGCACGAGGACGGGCCGACGTGGCTCCGTGTGCGCCCGGCCGACGGCGGGGTCGGGCTCTCCGTGCAGTACGACGATGCCTACACGGCGCCGACCTGGCCACCGGCCCCCGGCACGCAGGGCATGCAGCTGCACCTCGACCTGCAGGTCGAGGACCTCGGCGCCGCGACCGCCCGTGCGGTCGAGCTCGGTGCGACCGAGGCGGCCTTCCAGCCGCAGGACGACGTCCGCGTGCTGCTCGACCCCGACGGGCACCCGTTCTGCCTGTTCCTGCCCGGCGCCTGAGCGCGGCGGGGGCGCGGCACCGGCGCGAGACTCGGCCAGGCGGACGAGACTCGTGGGCCCTGGGGGCGAAAGTGTCCGTCAGCGCGAGTCTCGGGCTGGGGTGCTCGCGGCCCCGCGTCAGTCCGCGGTGGCCTCGAGCACCACGTCACGCGTCTGCTGCGCCCCGAGGATGCGGAAGTGCCCGCCGACGGGCACCCGTACGTTGGTGGCCCCGGCGAGTTCGCTGCCGCCCGGGATGAGCGTGTCGAACACGCCCCAGACCGAGGTGATCCGTGCGTTCACCGCCAGATCACGCCCGAGCGCGGCGATCACCGGGTCCGCCGCCCGGAAGGCCCGGAGGTGCGGGACGGGTGCGAGCCGCGCGTACACCGACCCGCCGAAGGGCGTCGACACCGCGACCATCCGGTCGATCCGCTCCCCCTCGGGCAGCGTCATCGCGTACTTGCCGATGAGCCCGCCCTTGCTGTGGGCCAGCACGAGGACGTCGCGCAGGTCGTGCTCGTCGAGGTACGCCAGGACCTCGCGCGCCGACTCCGGGACGGGGCGCAGGTTGTGCCGCAGCACGGGCAGCACGTGGACGGGGTGTCCGGCGTCGTGCACGGCGTCCATGAGGGGGCGCATGAAGTGCCAGGTCTCGTAGACCCCGGGCACGACCACGACCGGCTGCCCGGCACCCGACCGGTAGTCGTCGGCGGTCGTCGGGCCGGCGCTGCGGAGCTGCCACCGTGCCGCGTACCACCAGTCGAGGGTCGCCCACCAGGCGCGTCGCAGCAGCGACACCCGGACGGGAGGCCCGTCCCCCGTCGCCGGGACCGCTCCGGTCCCCGGGGTGGTCGCCCCGGTCACCGCGCGTCACCCGTCGTCGCTCCACCGGCGGGCGCACCACCGGTCAGGGCGTCCTCGGTCGTCTGCACCCTGCGGAACTCGTCGACCAGCCGCGCGAACGCGACCGGCTGGCGGTCCTGCACGTGGTGCCCGCCGGGCAGTTCGACGAGGGCGCCCCGGCGCGCCGACGCGGCGAGTGCGGCCGCCCAGTCCCGCCGACCGATGGGGTCGCGGTCGCCACGGACGACGAGCACCGGCTGCACGAGGGCCGGGACGACGTCCTCGGTCCGGTAGCGCAGCATCGGTCCGAGCTGCCGGACGTACTGGCGGAGGCTCCGCATGTAGTCGGTGAGGACGACGGCGTTCATCCGGGCGTCCTCGACGAACCCGTCGCGGGCGAGGTCGAGCGCCTGCTGCACGAGCGTCCGTCGAGCAGGGTCGACGACCGGGCCGACCAGGACGACCGCGGACACGACGTCGGGGTGCCGGCGTGCGGCCTCGACGACGACCTGGGTCCCCATCGACTGCCCGACGAGCACCAGGTCGACGGCTCCGAGCGAGCGGACGGCCCGGACCACGAGGTCGCCGAGCTCCTCGAACGGCACCGTCCGGCCGACCGGCGGGAGCCCGCCGAAGCCGGGCAGGTCGACGGCGACCGTGCGGTGGGTGCGCGCGAGGTGCCGTTGCGTCCGGGCGAAGGACCGGTGCGACATGCCGATGCCGTGCACGAGCACGACCGTCGGTGCCAGCGTGTCGCGCAGACGACCGGCCGGGGCGAGGGTCCGGAGCCGCACGGGCAGCCCCTCGATCTCGATGGTCCTCACCTGTGCGCGCACGCTGCGAACCTACCCGTGGGCCCGCAGCGCGGGATCAGTCTCGACGCCGCGTGCCGCGCGGTCCTATGCTCCGCAGCATGCGCAAGGTGACCTCGGGGCTGTTCGCATCGGTCGACGGTGTGGTGCAGGACCCGTACAAGTACCAGTACGACTCCTTCGACGCCGAGCTCGGGACCGCCATGACGGCGTGGATGGAGCGCACCGAGACGGTCCTGCTCGGCAAGCAGAGCTACCTGGAGTGGTCCGAGTGGTGGCCCCGGCACGAGGACGACCCCTTCGGCCGGTGGATCAACCCGATCGAGAAGCACGTCGCGTCGACGACCCTCGGCGACGACCTGTCGTGGCAGAACGCGCACCGCATCCAGGGCGACGTCGACGACTTCGTGCGCGAGCTCCGCAACGGCGACGGCGGCGACGTCGCGGTCACCGGGAGCGTCACCCTGGTGCGCCACCTGCTCTTCGCCGGGCTGCTCGACGAACTCCAGCTCATGACCCACCCGGCGATCGCCGGTGCCGGACGGCGGCTCTTCGAGCCGACCGACCCGCCCACGCGGCTCCGGCTCGTGCAGAGCGTGGTGACCAGCAAGGGGAACGTCCTGAGCACCTACGCGCCGTTCGCCGGCTGACGGAGGCGAGCCGGGCCTCCAGGCCGACCCGGGAGGACCGCTCCATCGGCAGCGGGACGGGCGGGTGGACCGACGGGGTCCCGGACCGGCGTACCCTTCTGGGTGGCCGTCGACCGCACCACCAGGAGGACACCATGTCCGAGGACACCCGCCCGCACGTCGTCATCGTCGGTGGTGGCTTCGCGGGCATCGCCGCCATGCGTGAGCTCGCCGACGCGCCGGTACGGGTGACGCTCGTCGACCGGCACGTCTACAACATGTTCCAGCCGCTCATGTACCAGGTCGCGACCGGCGGCCTGAACGCCGGCGACGTGACGTACTTCCTGCGGAGCCTGCGCGCCAAGCAGGCCAACGCGGACTTCCGGCACGGGCTCCTCACGGGCATCGACACCGAGCACCGCGTCGCGGAGATGTCCGACGGCGAGCACCTGCACTACGACTGGCTGATCCTCGCCAACGGCGTCAACACGAGCTACTTCGGCACCCCCGGCGCCTACGAGTACGCGTACTCGATGTACTCCCGCTCGCAGGCCCTCCGCATCCGCGACGAGCTGTTCACGCGGCTCGAGCAGGCCGCGGCGAAGCAGGGACCGGACGAGATCCGCGTGGTGATCGTCGGCGGCGGCGCGACCGGCGTCGAGATGGCCGGAGCCCTGGCGGAACTGCGCGACCAGGCGCTCGTGGGCGCCTACCCGGAGATCGAGCGGGGCAACATCTCGATCACGCTCGTGCACCGCAGCGGCGAGCTGCTCAAGCCGTTCGCGCCCCGGCTCCGTCGGTACGCCGCGAAGATCCTCCGGAAGCGCGGGGTCGTCCTCCGGTTGAACACCGGTGTCGCCGAGGTCAAGCCGGACGGTGTCGTGACGGCGTCGGGCGAGTTCATCCCGGCCTCGCAGGTCATCTGGGCGACCGGTGTCGCCGCGCACAAGGAGGTCTCGGGCTGGGGCCTGCCGCAGACGCACGGCGGACGCATCCAGGTGAACGACGACCTCAGCGTCAAGGGCGTCGAGCGCATCTTCTCCGCCGGCGACATCGCCGCGCAGGACGACGCCCTCGCCCAGCTCGCGCAGCCGGCGCTCCAGGGCGGCAAGCACGCCGCACGGCAGGTCGTCCGCCTGCTCGAGGGCAAGCCGACCGAGCACCTGCGGTACTTCGACAAGGGCACGATGGCGACGATCGGCACGAACGCCGCGGTCGCCCAGCTGCGCGGCGGCATCACGATGGTGGGGCCGGTCGCATGGATCGCCTGGGTCGGGGTGCACATCGCGTCGCTCCTCGGCAACGGCAACCGGCTGTCGACCCTGTCCCACTTCTTCGTCCGCTACATGTGGTTCATGCGGAAGCGGTCGATCCCGATCGTCGGCGACGTCCGTCCCGTGCGCCCGAACGGCGACCGCGAACCCGAGCCCTGGCAGATGCAGAAGGCCGAGTAGCGCCCGCGGCGCGGCGCGGCGCGGCGCGGCTCGCCGCGGCGCGCCGCGCCGCGCCGCGCCGAGGCTCGCGCAGACGGACACTTTCGCGACCATCGGGCCGCGAAAGTGTCCGCCGGGCCGAGCCTCGGCGCCGCCGGCACGCCGGCACGCCGCCACGCCGCCACGCCGCCACGCCGTCAGCGACGGGCCACGTGCGCGTACGCCCCGGCGGCGATGTCCTCGAGCAGCGTCGGTCCGGTGGGCTCCCACCCGAGCAGCTCGCAGGTGGCCCCGGAGGTCCCGGCCATCTCCATCGCGAAGAACCCGCCGATGAACCCGAAGTGCTCGGCAGCGTCCGCCGGGTCGATGCTCGCGACCGGCACGCCGAACGCCTCGCCGATCGCGGCCGCGATGTCGCGCGTCGCGATGCCCTGCTCCGCCACCGCGTGCAGCCGGGTGCCGGCCGGCGCCTGCTCGAGCCCGAGCCGGACGAGGCGCGCTGCGTCGGTGACGTGCACGGCCGCCCAGTGGTTCGTGCCCTCGCCGACGTAGCCGGAGACGCCGCGGTCGAGCGCGACGCCGGCCAGGTACGCGATGAACCCGTGATCCCCCACGCCGTGCGTGGTGGGACTGAAGCGCGCCGCGATGCTGCGGACGCCCTGGTCGACGAAGTCGAAGGCACGGTTCTCGCTGCCCCCGCGCGGACTGTCGACGCCGGTGAACGGCGACGCGTCGCCCTCGTCCGCCGGGCGGTCGGGTGCGAGTGCGGCGATGCCCGAGGCGACGACGAGGGGGCGGTCGGTCCCGGCCAGGGCGGTGCCGAGCGTCTCGACCGCCGCGCGCTCGGCGGCGTTCGTCGCGGCCTGGTCCGACCAGTCGTGCTTGTTGGCGAGGTGCAGGACCCCGTCCGACCCGTCGGCCCCGCGGCGGAGGGCGTCGAGGTCGTCGAGGTCGCCCCGGAGGACCGTGACCCCCTTCGCCTCGAGGGCGGCGGCCGAGGCGTCGGACCGGGCGAGACCGGTGACGTCGTGTCCGGCGGCGAGCAGCTCGTCGACGGTGTGGGAGCCGATCCAGCCGGAGGCTCCGGTGACGAACACGTGCATGTGAGTTCCCTTCACAGGTGTCCGCGGCCTGATGTCACGGACTGACATCACCGTAGCACTCCATGTCAGTCACTGTCATCAGTAGACTCCTCTCCATGGTGCGATGGCAACCGGGGACCCGTGAACGACTCCAGGGCACGGCCCTGCAGCTCTTCTCGGAGCACGGCTACGACGAGACGACCGTGGCGGAGATCGCCGCGGCCGCCGACGTCACGGAGCGCACCTTCTTCCGGCACTTCGCCGACAAGCGGGAGGTCCTGTTCGCCGGGCAGGACGACTTCCTCGGCATGTTCAGCGCGCCGGTCGAGGACGCCCCCGCCGGCACGCCGCCCTTCGAGCTGGTCCGGCGCGCCCTCGACGCCGCCGCCGCCTTCTTCCCCGACGACCGCCGGGCGTGGTCGCGGACGCGGCAGCGGGTCATCGACGCCGTCCCCGCGCTCGGCGAGCGGGAGCTCGGCAAGCTCGCGAACCTGAAGGTGCACCTGGGTGCCACCCTGCGGACGCACGGGGTTGCCGAACCGGCCGCCACGATCGCCGCGGAGACGGCGGTGACCGTGTTCCACCTGTCCTTCGCCCGGTGGATCGCGGAGGACGAGGACCGCGACTTCGGGACCATCGTGCACGAGCGCCTGGACGCCCTCGCCGAGGTCGTGCACCCCGGTCGTTGAGCGTCCTCTTACCCGGAGGGAGCACGCTGGTCGTCATCCGTACGAACGATCCTCGCAGGGAGGAACCGTGGCGACGAACACCCTCGCGCCCGAGCACGTCCGCACGACCGGCAGCAGCACGCCGGTCGGACGCGGGTCCGGCGCTGCCCGGACGACACCGCCGCCGCCGCTGACCCGCCGTGCGCCGGCCCTCGACGGCCTGCGCACGATCGCCATCGCGATGGTGATCCTCTACCACCTGCACGTCCCGCAGTTCGAAGGCGGCTTCATCGGCGTCACCGTCTTCTTCGCCCTGTCCGGCTTCCTCATCACGACGCTGCTGCTCGGCGAGCACCGGAGGACCGGCCGTATCCGCCTCGGGTCCTTCTGGCTGAAGCGTCTGCTCCGCCTGTACCCGGCGCTGCTCGCGCTCGTCGCCGTCGGCCTGCTCCTCTGGAACTGGGTCGGCGACTACAAGGGCGCGTCGTTCGGGCCCGGCGAGGCGGCGTTCATCGCCCTCACCTACACGGGCAACCTCTTCCGGTCGTTCTGGGACACCACACAGGGCGTCTTCGCGCACACCTGGTCCCTCTCGATGGAGGAGCAGTTCTACCTGGTCTGGCCGCCCGTCCTCGTGCTGCTGTTCCTGGTCCGGTCGCGTCGGCGCTGGCTGCTCGCCGGCCTCGGCGCGGTGATCGTCGGGTGCTCGGTAGCCGCCGGGCTGGTCTACCGGACGCCGAACAGCGGTGCGACGCCCGACGTCTACTTCTCCCCAGTGCTCGGCGTCGTCCCCCTCGCGACGGGGTGCCTGCTCGCCCTGCTGCTCGACGACGAGCGGATCCGGACGTGGGCCGCGGGTCTCGCCGGCCACGTCGCGACCTGGGCCGGGCTCGCCCTGCTCGTCGGGACGATGCTGTGGATCGGCGACGACTGGGCGCAGCACGCGTGGACCTTCAGCGTCGTCCTGCCCCTCACCGGGGTCGTCTCCGCCGTGCTCATCGCCGGACTCGTCTCGGTGCGCAGCCCGCTCTCGGTCGCGTTCGCGTGGACACCGGTGTCGTGGTTCGGCCGTCGGGTCTCGTACGCCGCGTACCTCTGGCACCCCCTCGTCATCGCGCTGCTCGACCCGTTCGCGGTCGGACCCTGGGGGAAGGTCGGGCTCGTCGGCGCCTCGGTCCTCGTGGCGATCGGTGCCGCCTACGCCGTCGAGGTGCCGGTCGAGAAGGCCCAGCGTCGCTTCCGCGAGGCGCGGCGCCTGGTCGCCGCCGACCGCGCGGCACGCGACTCCGCCACGACCTGACGCGACGGGTCCCGTGGGCGGGTCGCAGATCCGGACCACGACCGGACACCGGACGGGAGGCGCGTGGCGGCCCCGCCCCGCGCCTCCCGTCCGGTGGGCGGCCGGTCTGGTGCGTCTCCTGGGCCGGACGCCGTGACCGTTCCGTAGGCTCGCCTGCGTGACCACGGAACGCGTCGACGTCCTCGTCGTCGGCGGTGGCCCCGTCGGCCTGTTCGCTGCCGCCCTGCTCGCCGCGCGAGGAGTCCGCGTCGCCGTCTGGGAACGGCGCGACGCGCCGCCCGTCGGCTCGCGCGCGATCGGGATCCACCCACCGTCGCTCGACGCCTTCGCAGCGGTCGGACTCGACACCGCGGTGCTCGCCGAGGCCGTGCTCGTCCGGACCGGCGTGGCCCGGAGCCGCGGGCGAACCCTCGGGACGCTGTCGTTCGACCGCGCGTCGGCGACGCACCCGTACGTCGCCACGCTCGACCAGCACCGCACCGAGACGCTCCTGCGCGAGCGGCTCGCGCCGGGCGTCCTGCGGACCGGGACGAGCGTGACCGGCCTGGACCGGCAGCGGACGCACGTCCGCGCCCGGGGCACCGGACCGGGCGGCGAGCCCGTCGCCATCGAGGCCGCGTTCGTCGTCGGCGCCGACGGCGCCCGGAGCGCCGTGCGCGACCTGCTCGGCGTCGGCACGACCGGGCGGGACTACCGCGACCGCTACGTGATGGGCGACTTCGCCGACCCGGAGCCGGCCGACGCCCGCTCGGCGGCGCTCGTCGACGTCGGGCCGGGCGGCGTGGTCGAGTCGTTCCCGCTCCCCCACGGTCGACGGCGGTACGTCGCCCTCGTGCCGGAGGACGTCGCGCCGGCGGCGGCCGGAGGCGCACCGGACCCGCAGACGGCCGCGCGGCTCGCCGCCATCGTCGCGGAGCGGACGGGCGCGACCCCCGACCCCGCGACCTGCACGATGACGAGCGGGTTCCGCGTCCGGCGCCGGGCGGCCACACGGGTCGGCGTCGGCCGCGTGGTGCTCGTCGGCGACGCCGCGCACGAGATCAGCCCCATCGGCGGGCAGGGCATGAACCTCGGGTGGCTCGACGTCGCCGACCTCGCGCCGGTGCTCGCCGACGCGGTCGCCTCGGGGTCCGCCGGGCCCTGGCCGAGCTACGCACGACGGCGCCAACGCGCCGCGCGTCGGGCGGGGCGACAGGCCGAGGCGAACATGGCGCTCGGTCGGCCGACGGGTGCCCTCGGTACCTCCGGGCGGGAGGCACTGCTCCGCGCGGTGCTGGCGCTCCCGACGGCGGAGGGCCTGGCGGGCGTCTACGCCATGCGCTGGGCCTGAGGGCGGTCGGGTCGTTCGGCGCCCGGGTCAGGCGACGAGTCGGGCGCCCGCAACGCCGAGCTCGACGACGAGCACGAGCGAGGACGCGATGACGAGCCGGAACAGCGCCCGGGTGGGCCGCCCGGCGAACACGAGCCGGATGCCGACCACGGCGAGCACGACCACCACCGCGGCCCCGACGACCGCGAGCACCACCCCGGCTCCGCGTGCCGGGTCGTCGCCGACCAGCTGACCGCCGAGCACCAGGGCCGCGGCCACCACGAGCGCCGCGAACGCGAGCGTGCCGGCTCCGCGGAGGCCCAGACGATGTGGGAAGCCCCGCACCCCGGTGGCCGCGTCGTCGAGCAGGTCGGGCAGCACGTTGGTGCAGTGGATCGCGACGCCGAACACCGCGCCCGTGGCGATCGCCCACCACGTCGGCCACGCACCGCCACCGGCCGCCACCGCCACGACCGGCAGCAGACCGAACGCCACGACGAAGGGCGCGACCGACCAGACCGTCCGCTTCAGCCCGGCGTCGTACGCCCACCCCGCGGCCACGAGCACGACGTGCGCGAGCGCGGCGACCGGGCCGAGGAACAGGCTGACGAGGACCGCCACCGCCGCGGTGACGAACGCCGCGGTCCGGACGGTCGACACCGCGACCAGACCGCGAGCGACCGGCTTGTCGCTCCGGCCGACGGCGCGGTCGCGGTCGGCGTCGATCCAGTCGTTCGCCAGGCCGATCGAGAGCTGCCCGGCCACGACGGCGAGCGCGACGACGGCGACGAGCCACCACGGGTGCCCGACGGCGGCGGCGATCACGGCGGCGAGGACGGTCACCGTGACGGTCGGGCCGGGGTGCGACGACGCGAACAGCAGGCGGAGGGTCGAGGGCCGTCGGGTGTCGCTCACACCCGTGAGCGTACGGACGGGCGACTGCGCGGGTGCGACGGCGACGACCCGCGCCGCGTCGGAGACGACGGGGCGCGGGCCGGTGTGCTGCGGTGGTCAGGCCGCGGGGATGAGACCGTTCGGGTTCAGGACGTACTTCGTTGCCGCACCCTTGTCGAACTCCTCGTAGCCGCGCGGGGCCTCGTCGAGCCCGATGGGCTTCGCGTTGACGTTCTTCGCGATGCTCGTGCGGTCGTGCAGGATCGCCATCATGAGCTGCCGGTTGTACTTCATCACCGGGCACTGTCCGGTCGTGAAGGACAGCGACTTCGCCCAACCGGTGCCGAGGCTGAGGGACAGCGCACCCTTCTGGGCGGCCTCGTCGACGCCGCCCGGGTCACCCGTGACGTAGAGCCCGGGGATGCCGAGGGCACCACCGGCCGCCGTCACGTCCATCAGCGAGTTGAGCACCGTCGCCGGGGCCTCGTGGCCCGAGCCGGAGCCGTGGCCCTTCGCCTCGAAGCCGACGGCGTCGATGCCGCAGTCGACCAGCGGCTCGCCGAGGATCTGGTCGATCTGGTCGGCCGGGTCGCCCTTCGTCAGGTCGACGGTCTCGCAGCCGAAGGTCCGGGCCTGCGCGAGCCGGTCGGCGTTCATGTCACCGACGATGACGACGCTCGCGCCGAGCAGCATCGCACCGGTGGCGGCGGCGAGACCGACCGGTCCGGCACCCGCGACGTAGACCGTCGAGCCGACCTCGACGCCGGCGGTCACCGCGCCGTGGAAGCCGGTCGGGAAGATGTCCGACAGCATCGCGAGGTCGAGGATCTTCTCGAGCGCTTGGTCGCGGTCCGGGAACTTCAGCAGGTTCCAGTCGGCGTAGGGCACGAGCACGTACTCGGCCTGGCCGCCGACCCAGCCGCCCATGTCGACGTAGCCGTAGGCGCTGCCCGGGCGGTCCGGGTTGACGTTGAGGCAGATGCCGGTCTTGCGCTCCTTGCAGTTGCGACAGCGACCACAGGCGATGTTGAACGGCACGGAGACGATGTCGCCGACCTTGATGAACTCGACGTCCGACCCGACCTCGACGACCTCGCCGGTGATCTCGTGCCCGAGCACGAGGTCGGTCGGTGCCGTCGTGCGCCCGCGGACCATGTGCTGGTCGCTGCCGCAGATGTTCGTCGCCACGGTGCGCAGGATCGCCCCGTGGTTGACCTTGCGTCCGACGTTCGCCGGGTTGACGCCGGGTCCGTCCTTGAGTTCGAAGGTCGGGTAGTCGGTCTCGATGACCTCGACCTTCCCCGGTCCCTGGTACGCGACTGCGTGGTTGCTCGCCATGTGATCCTCCTCGATCGTCGGCGGCGGTGACACCCGCGGGTGCGGGCGCCGGGTGTGTGCGAGGGGTCGGCCCGTCGGCGGACAGGGGCGCCCACCGACGGGCCGCCCCTCAGAAGGCAGCGGCTCCGGCCTCGGCGACTTCCTGATCCTGCTCGACGGTTCCGGTCGAGACGCCGATCGCGCCGACGACGCGGCCGTCGCGGACGAGGGGGATGCCCCCGGCGAAGACGACGAGCCGACCGCCGTGGGCGTCGCTCAACCCGAACAGGTCACCGGTGGGACGGGTGATGTCGTTCAGGTCCTTCGTCTGCGTCTGGAACGCGATCGACGTGTACGCCTTGTTGATCGCGATGTGGATGCTGCCGATGTTCGCGGTGTCCATGCGCACGTGCGCCTTGAGGTTGCCGCCGGCGTCCACGACGGCGACGTCCTGCGGCTGACCGATCTCCTCGGCCTTCGCGACGGCGGCGTCGATGACGCGCCGGGCGTCGTCGAGGGTGATGCTGTCCTGGATCTTCTCGTTCGCCACGGTGTCGTCTCCGGCGTCAGAAGGTGCGGATCGGGATCTCGGCGGGTGCCGCGAGCAGTTCCTCGACCTCGTCGTCGAGCTTGACGAGGGTGATGGAGGCCCCGGCCATGTCCAGCGAGGTGCAGTACTCGCCGACGTAGCTGCGGACGGGGGTGATCCCCTGGGCCACGAGCTTCTCGTGGGCGATGCCGTAGAGCAGGTAGAGCTCGCAGATCGGGGTCCCGCCGAGGCCGTTCACCATGAGCGCGACCCGGTCGCCGTCCGAGAACGGCAGGTCCGAGACGATCGGGTCGAGGAGGATGTCGACGATCTCGTCGGCGGAGACGATCTTCTGCCGTGCCCGCCCGGGCTCCCCGTGGATGCCGACCCCGACCTCGATCTCGTCGTCGCCGAGCTCGAACAGGGGGGAACCCTTCGCCGGCGGGGTGCAGGCGGTGAGCGCGACACCCATCGTCCGGGTGACGGAGTTCACCTTCTGGCCGATGCGGACGACCTCGTCCAGCTCGGCACCCGCCTCGGACGCGGCTCCGACGGCCTTGATGACGAAGAAGTTGCCCGCGACACCGCGACGACCGATCGTGTACGTGGAGTCCTTCACGGCGACGTCGTCGTCGATGAACAGGGTCTTCACCTTGATGCCCTCGGCGTCGGCGAACTCCTCGGCCATCTCGAACGCCATCTTGTCGCCCGTGTAGTTGTTCACCAGGAGCAGCACGCCCTTCGGGCTGTTCACCCGGCGAGCGGCGGCGACGACGTAGTCGGTGGGCGGTGCGGCGAAGACGTCGCCGGGACAGGCGGCGTCGAGCATGCCCTTCCCGACCACCATGACGTGCGCAGGCTCGTGCCCCGAGCCGGAGCCCTGCACGATCGAGACCTTGTCGTCGCGCGGAGCGTCGGCGCGGGCGATCAGGTTGGCTTCCGGGTCGTAGGTCAGGGTGTCCGGGTTGGCGAGGGCGAGGCCCTTGAGCATCTCCGGGACGAACTGCTTCGGGTCGTTGACGAACTTCTTCACTGCGGTTGCCTCACTTCATCGTGGTGGTCGGGTACTGCGAAGGGTCGTGCGGTGGTGGTGCTCGGGTCCTGCGGGAGGCCGTGCGGTGGCGTCGCTCGTCACCAGTCGTCAGCGACGCGCTCGGCGAGCACGGCCACGGCGACGGCGCCGGGATCGGGCGAGCCGATGCTGCGCTCGCCGGTGTACGAGGCCCGACCACGGCGCGCCTCGAGCGCCGAGGTCGCGTCGGCGGCCTGTCGTGCGACCTCGGCCGCGCGGCGCGCGATCGCCGTGCCGTCCGCACCGGCGGCGGCGTCGGCCTCGATGGCGTCGGTCATCGGCACGATCGCGTCGAGGAGGGTCTTGTCGCCGAGGTCGGCACCGCCGCGCTTCTTGATCCCCTCGACCGCGGCTCGGAGCATCGCGACGACGTCGTCGGCCCCCAGGTCCTCACGGCCCTTCACGACCCCGGCCGCCCGGAGGAACGCGGTCCCCCAGATCGGCCCCGACGTGCCGCCGATCCTGCTGCTCATCGTCATCGCGACCTGCTGGAGGAAGGTGCCGGGATCGGAACGGTCGTAGCCGTCGAACCCCTCGAGCACGTTCTCGAACCCGCGGGCGAGCGAGTACCCGAAGTCGCCGTCGCCGGCCACCGCGTCGAGGTCGCTGAAGTACGTCTCGTTCTCGACGCAGGTGGTGGCGATGAGCCGGACGGTCTGTTCGAGGTGCGTGGTGGCGGCGGTGGTCATCGTGGTCCTCCGGTCGGGTTCGGGAGCTGGGTGAGGGTGTCGAGCGTGACCTGGCCGTCCGGTTCGACGTGGGCCGGATCGGCGATGACGTGGGCGGGGGTGTCGGGCAGGTCGCCGAGTCGATCGACGACGAGCGCGGCCCCGGTGAAGTCCTCGCCGGCGGTGTAGCTGCTGACGGTGACGACGGTGGTCAGGCCGGCGCCCAGCGCTGCACGGAGCCCGTTGGCGCTGTCCTCGACGACGACCACGTCGGCCGGGTCGACGCCGAGCTCGCGGACGGTCAGCTCGTAGACGTCCGGTGCCGGCTTCTTGCGCGGTACGACGTCGCCGGCGAACACGCGGAACCAGGTCGCGGCGTCGTCGCCGACCGCGTGCTCGAGGACGGCGCGGACGGATGCCTCGGCCGAGGTGGACGCCACCGCGAGCAGCCACCCGGCGTCGTGGGCCTCGTGCACGATCCGGGCGATGCCCGGTCGAGCGGGCATCACGCCGTCGCGCACCATCGCCGTGTACCGCCGGGTCTTCTCGGCGTGCCACTCCGCGACGAGCGCGCGCTGTCCGTCGGGATCGGCGGGGAGCCCGGCACGGTCGACGAACTCCGGCGTCAGCAGGGACGCCAGCCGCTCCTTCCCGCCGCCGATGCGCAGCACCTCGGCGTAGTCCTCCTCACTCCACCGGACGGGCAGGTCGAAGTGCGCGAAGGTCGCGTTGAACGCCGGCAGGTGCCCGTCGCGCTCCGTGTCGGCCAGGACCCCGTCGCAGTCGAAGACCAGCGCGCGGGTCACGGCCGACCCGCCGTGCTGTCGTCGGCCTTGCCGTCCGCGCCGAACCACGCGACGTGCTCCGCGATGACGTCGGTGACGGCGGACTCGATCGCGGCGACGAGCTTCGGGGGGTCCCACGAGTCGGTGTCACGGGCGTGCTCCAGGTGGGCGAGCGATGCCCGCATGTACGCGTGCTTCACCGCCGTCGAGATGTTCACCTTCGAGACGCCGGCGTCGATGAACGCCCGGAAGTCCTGCTCGCCGAGACCCGTGCCGCCGTGCAGGACGATCGGGCGGTCGGTCAGTCGCGCGAGCTCGGCCGCGCGCTCGGGGAGCAGGACCGGGTCCGCCTTGTACAGTCCGTGGCTCGTCCCCAACTGGGGCGCCAGGAGGTCGGCACCGGTCTGCTCGGCGACCTCGGCGAGCTGCTCGACCGGGTACGCGTGCCGCGACTCGTCGCTGCCGACCCCGTCCTCGACACCGAGGATGTTCTCGATCTCCGACTCCACGTCGACACCGGCGGCATGGGCGGCCGCCGTGACCTCGCCGGTCTCGCGCACCGCGTCGTCGAGGCCCCGGTCGGAGGCGTCGAACAGGACGCTCGACCACCCGGCGGCGATCACGTCGTCGAGCACCGCCCGGTCGGGACAGTGGTCGAGGTGCAGGGCGACCGGCACGGCGACGTCGCGGGTGAGCGCTCGGAAGAGGTCGGTCGTGAAGGCGGTCCCCGAGCTGCGGACGGTCTTCACGGAGATCTGCACGATCAGCGGAGCGCTCGTGCGGACCGCCGCGGCGACCACCGCCCGCATGCTCAGTTCGTCGAACACGTTCACGGCCGGTACCGCGTACCCGCCGTCCCGTGCGGTCCTGGTCAACGTCCTGGTGGACACGTCCATGCCTGGGTCCTCACTTGCGTCGTTGCGTCGTGGGATGTCGTCTCCGTCGACGACTGCTCGGACTGTACCTGTCTATACCGGACTCGACAAGTATCATGAGCGGCTACCGGATGTGCATCCGCGCAGGGAACGAGGTGGACCGTGCTCGACGAGGTGGACCGCGATTCCGCCGTGCCCATCTACCAGCAGCTCGAGGACATCTTCACCGCGAAGATCACCGGCGGCGAGTGGGCACCGAGCCAGCGGATCCCGTCCGAGAACGAGTTGAACCGGTACTACGGCACCAGCCGGATGACGGTGCGGGGGGTGCTCACCAAGCTCACCACCGACGGCCTGCTCACACGGGTCCCGGGCAAGGGGACGTTCGTCGCGCCGGAGAAGATCAACGCGGTGTCCCCCGCGTACCGCGGCATCCGCGAGCAGCTCGAGGTCCTCGGGTACGACATCAGCACCGACCTCGTGTCGATCGACCGGGGCCCGGCGCCGACCCGCGTGCGCGACCGTCTGGGGCTCGGCCGCGACGACGACGTGTTCGCGATCGTCCGCCTGCGCTCGGTCGACGGCAAGCCGCTGAGCGTGCACCGGTCGTTCGTGCCAGCCACCCTCGCGCCGACGCTCGACACGCTCGACGTGGTCGGCGAGCAGCTCTGCGTGGTCCTCGAGGACGCCTTCGACCTCGCGATGCACGACGTCGCCGAGGGGCTCGAGGCCGTCGCGGTCGCCGACGCGGATGCGACGCTCCTGGGACTGCGCCGCGGCGACCCCGCACTGCAGCTCACCGACGTGATCTCGGACCGCGTCGGCACGACCTTCGAGTACTCGACGATCGTCTTCCGCGGCGACCGGATGCGCCTGCAGTTCGACTACACGCGCCCCTGACCCGACCACTCCGCAGCGCCCGCGAGCGCTACCGGTCCACCTGCTTCGCGTACCAGCGGTCGGAGTACGGCTCGGCGTTGAAGGGTCCGACCCGCCGGTAGCCGAGCCGCTCGTAGAGGGCACACGCCTCGGCGAGCTCCCCGCGGGTGTCGAGACGGACCACCTCGATGCCCAGTTCCGCGCACGCCCGCTCCACGGCCGAGACCAGCTGCCTGCCGACGCCCCGTCCGTGCTTGTCAGGTCGTCGGACGACTCGTCGAGGAGCGCCTGGTCGACCTCGTCCTCCGCCGGTCTCGATCGTCAGCACGGGGCGAGCGTCGTGCTGAGTACCCGGTCCGTGCGGGCGTACCTGGCCGTTCCGGGCGTACCTGGCCGTTCCGGGCGTACCTGGACCCCCGGAGCCGCCAGGTACGCCCGCTTCCGCTTCCCACCGCAGCCGCCATTGGAAGGAAGGAGCACAGGACGGTGCGACGATGGCGGGGTGGACGACCTCACCGAACCGGCACTCGTGCCCGAGCTGCTCGTGCGCGACCTCGACCGCAGCATCGCCTTCTGGTGCGGACTCTGCGACTTCGCCGTGCGGTACGACCGCCCGCAGGAGCGCTTCGCCTACCTCGTGCGGGGAACGGCGCACGTGATGCTCGAGCAGGCCGGGGTCGGTCGCAACTGGCTGACGGGCCCGCTCGACGCCCCGCTGGGCCGCGGCGTGAACTTCCAGGTCGCCGTGCCGGACAGCGCCGCCCTCGCCCGACGGCTCACCGCGGCCGGGGTCCCGCTCTTCATGCAGCCGGAGACGACCTGGTACGGCGTCGGCGACGAGCAGGCGGGCGTCCACCAGTTCCTCGTGCAGGACCCGGACGGCTACCTGCTGCGCTTCCAGTCCTCGATCGGCCGGCGACCCGCCGGATCGGCCTCGACGCCGACACCGTGATCCGCGGCAGCACCTGCGAAGATGCTGCCGTGCGGTGGGGTGACAGCGGACTGGACGCGGCGCAGGTCGCGTTCGTCGAGCGCGTGCTGCCCGGATCCGTGGTCGTGACGGACGACTCGTGGGGTCTGCTCGACACCCGGGTGCTGCACGTCCGGAGCTCCCACGGCGACCACACTGTCAAGGCATGCGGCCCGGACAACACGCACTTCCCCCGCGAACTGCTCGCCCACCGCTCGTGGACCGGCGAGCTGGTCCGGCACGGCGACACCGCTCGGCTGACGCACGCCGACGTCGAGACCCGCGTCCTCGTCATCGACCGCATCCCCGGTCGCCTCGCCCTCGGCAACGACGACGAGACGTCGACGGAGCTCCATCGTCAGGCGGGCAGGATCCTCCGTCGGTTCCACGACCAGGCGGCGATCACCGACCCGGACCACCTGGCCGTCGAGACCGCGAAGGCGCTCCGCCTCCTCGATGCCCCGCACCGGATCGACTCCGCCACGGTCCGACGCGTCCGGTCCCTGCTCCGGTCGGCCGAGCCGCACCCGGTCACGGTGGTACCGACGCACGGCGACTGGCACCCCCGGAACTGGATCGTGCACGAGGACCGCCTGCACGTGATCGACTTCGGGCGCTTCGCCCTCCGCCCGGCCGCGACGGACCTCACTCGGCTCGCCGTCCTGTACTGGGAGCGGGAGCCACGGCTCGAACAGGCGTTCCTCGAGAGCTACGGTGACGATCCGCGCGAGGCGGACGACTGGCGGTGGCTGCAACTGCGGGAGGCGGTGGGGACGACCGTGTGGGCGTTCGCGGTCGGTGACCCGGCGTTCGAGGCGCAGGGCCAGCGGATGCTGCGGGCTGCCCTCAGCGCGTTCTGACGGCCGGGTCCGTCGCGGCGACGGACGGCACGACCCGCCGCCGCCCGCGCAGCACCCCGGACGCCAACGCGATCCCGAGCAGCACCACCAGCCCACCCGCGGGCTCGTTCCACCGCAGCGGCTCCCCGAGCACGAGGACCCCGAGCGCCACCCCGACCACCGGCGTCAGGTAGGTCACGGTCGAGGCGCGCCCCGCGCCCCATGCACCGACCAGGCGCGTGTTCCACGCGTAGGCCAGCCCCGTGCCCACCGCACCGAGCGCCACCATCGCGGCCACGATCCTCCAGTCCAGGTCCACCGGCCCGGTCGCGATGACCGGCGCGACCAGCAGCATGAGCAGCGCCGCCAGGGTGAGCTGCACCGTCGCGACCGTCGTCGGGTCCTGCCCGCTGCCGACGCCGAAGCGCCGGAGCCACGCCAGTCCGATGCCGTAGGACGCGGTCATGCCGAGCAGTGCGACCTGGCCGGGGACGGTGGCGAGCACGGCGGGGTCGCCGACCAGGTCCCACGGACCGACGAGCACGAGGACACCCACGATCCCCAGCGCGACGCCGCCGAGCTGGCGGCGGCTGAGCCGTTCCGACGGCACCAGCACCGCGAGCGCGACGAGCGTCATGATCGGCGTCGTGGCGTTGTAGATGCTCGCCAGGCCCGACGGCACGGTCTGCTCGGCCCACGCCATCAGCGAGGACGGCACGGCGTTGAGGAACACCGCGACGACGAACAGGTGTCCCCAGACCCGCCGCTCGCGCGGCCACCGTCGACGGGTCGCGAGCAGCACCACGACGAGCGTGAAGGCTCCGAGGACCGTGCGGACGGTGGCCACCTGCTGCGGGGCGAGCCCCTCGAGCCCGATCTTCGCGAAGAAGAAGCTCGAACCCCAGGTGAGGGCGACCAGGACGTAGAGGAGGGCGTTCACGAGCGCTAGCATCGACCACCGCCGGCCCATGTGTCGAACGAATGACCCGCATGACCCCATGAAGGAGACGCATGACCCTCTCCGTCCCACAGCTCCGTGCGTTCGTCGCCACGGTGGACGCCGGCTCGTTCACCGGGGCCGCCGCAGCGCTCGGCGTCGGTCAGTCCGCGGTGTCGCACGCCGTCGCGGGGCTGGAGCGCGAGGTCGGCGGGGCCGTCGTCCGGCGCGGCGGCGCGGCGGTCGTCACACCGCTCGGCGAACGCATGCTGGCGCACGCCCGCAGCGTGGTCGCCTCCGTCGACGCCCTGGAGGCCGTGGTGCGGCCCGCCACGGCGCGCGGCACCGTGCGCCTCGCCGCCGTCCCCACGGTCTGCCAGGGCCTGCTGCCGCGGCTCCGCGAGCTGTGGGCGGTGACGCTGCCCGACGTCGACGTGCAGGTCTACGAGGGCGACGACGACGAGATGGCCGAGTGGCTCGAGGCCGGGACCGTGGACGCGGCGGTGCTCGTCGACCCGTCCCCGGTCCCCGACGGCGGCGTCGTGGTGGCCCGCGACGAGATGGGCGCGGTCGTCCGGCGGGACCACCCGCTCGCGGGGACGGCGTCGATGAGCCTGGACGACCTGCACGAGGACGGCCTGGTCGCAGGCGGCGGTGGCTGCGAGCACCAGATCGAGCGGATGCACGAGCTCGCCGGGCAGCCGTTCCGGTGGGCGCACCGGGTCCGGGAGATGAGCACGATGTTCGGCATGATCCAGCGCGGCGAGGGGGTGTCCATCGTGCCGTCGCTCGGGCGCGTGATGCTGCCGGACGACCTCGTCATGCTGCCCGTCGAGCCGCGGTACGTGCGGACGCTGGTGCTCAGCGGACCGGCGTCGCGTCCGTGGCACCCGTTGGCGCAGGCACTGGTCGACGCGGTCTGACGGCCCACCCCCGCTTCTCCGACCTTCGGACGATCCGCGCCGGCCCCGGTGTTCCTAGGCTCGAGGGCATGACGACGACCGTGATCCGTCCGCCCGTGCCCGTCGCGCGCCGCGTCTGGGCCGAGACGTGGCGGCTCGTGGTCGTCGTGCTCGTCGGGCTGTTCCTGTTCGCCACGGTCTGGTCGACGACGGAGGTCGACACGATCAGCGACAGCCGCCTCGGCGCCCATCTGCTCGTCGACTTCGCCGTCGGGGTCGTCGCCGTCGTCCTCGTGCCGTTCCGCCACCGCGCACCGCTCCTCGTCGGCGTGCTCGTCGTCGCCGCCAGCACCGTCTCGACGCTCGCGGTCGGTGCGGCCGCGCTGGCCCTCGTGTCGCTCGTCACCCGTCGTCGGCCGCTGGAGATCGCGGTCGGCAGCGCCGCGCTCGTCGCCGCGTCGACGGCCGGCGAGGACCTGTTCCCCGACCAGGAGCCGACCCCGCTCTGGCAGGTCGCGATCGCGGCCGTCGTGTGCACCGCGCTGCTCGTCGCGATCGGCATCGCCATCGGGCAGCGGCGGGCCCTGCTCGACGGGCTGCGCGAACGTGCCGCCCTGCTCGAGCGGGACCAGCAGCTCCGCGAGGACCGGGCCCGCGAGCAGGAGCGCGCACACCTCGCGCGGGAGATGCACGACGTGCTCGGGCACCGGCTCTCCCTCGTCGCCCTGCACGCCGGGGCGCTCGAGTACCGCGGTCGCTCGCTCTCCCCCGAGGAGACCGTCGAGGCCGCCGGCGTGGTCCGTGCCGAGGCGCACTCCGCGCTGACCGAGCTCCGCGACGTGCTCGGTGTCCTGCGTGACCCGGCCGACGCGACGACGGGCACCGCACCCCCGCAGCCGACGCTGCGGGACCTGCCGGCCCTGCTCGACGAAGCGCGCCGCTCGGGCGCCGACGTCACGGGGACGACGGACCCGGCGAGCGCCGACGCACCGGACGCCGTCGGCCGGCACGCGTACCGGGTCGTGCAGGAGGGCCGGACCACGCAGACGGTCCGGTCGGAGGGACGAGCCCGCGGAC
>NZ_CAJCKG010000025.1:0-44291 GCF_903970945.1 Curtobacterium sp. ME26 | reverse complement strand
ACACGAGGCACGAGAACTGGTCGCCGCCCCACCCGTAGGAGCCGATGGCGCCGCGGGCGTACGCCTGCGCGCCGGCGGGGTCGACGGCGACGCCGTCCGTGCTCGGGTAGGACGTGCCCGATCCGCCGCTCGTGGCGGCGGGCGTGGACGCCGCTGCGGCCGCCGCGGCCGCCGATGCCGCGGCTGCCGCGGCGGCTCGTTCGCGGGCGCGCTGCTGTGCAGCCTTCTGGGCCGCGACCTGCACACCCAGCTCGTACCGCTGCTCGGTCTCGGCGGTCGTGTCCCGCAGTTCCGCGAGCTGGGCGTAGAGCTCGTCGCTGTGCTGCTGCGTGTCGGCGACGCTCCGTGCGGCCGCGTCCGAGGCGGAGCGGGCGTCTGCCGACCGTTCCTCGGCGGCGCGCGCGAGCGTCGTCCGCTCGGACTCGGCCCGCTCGGCCTGGTCGTGCAGGGCGGACGCGGTGTGTCCGGCGACCGAGGCCTCGTCGAGCACGCCCTCCCACGTCGTCGAGAGCTGGTCCATCGCGCCGAGCTGGTAGAGCAGCTGCCGGGGGTCGTCGGCGGTCGCGATCCGCGTCGTCATCGCGTTGCCGCTGCCGTCCCGGTACAGGGTGGCGGCGAGCTGGCCGGCTCGTTCCCGGGCGCGGGCCGCCGTCCGGTCGGCGCTGTCCGCCTGGGACCGGAGGCTCGTGGCCGCCTGGGTGGCGGAGGCCAGGTCCGCCGCGGCGCGGTCGGACGCCGCTGACGCCTCGAGCGCGGCCTGCGACTTCGCCGCCGCGTCGGCCTGCACGGACCGGAGGGCGGACTGCACCTTCGTGACCTCTGCCGCCGCGGCCTGCTCGTTGCCCTTCGCCCGCTGCACGTCCTGCCAGCTCGGGTACTGCTGGGTGTCCGCCGTCGCGGGGAGGGCGGTGGCCACCGGGGCGACGAGCGCGCCGACGACCACGGCCGCCGCGACGAGCACGCCCCGCGAAGGGGTGAAGCGCATGGCGGCAGGCTACCGGGGACACGCCCGTTCGCCGGGAGCAACACCCGCGAGCGACCTGAGGACTGGTAAAGTCCTCCTCGTCCGGGGACCGTTTCCCCGGGCGTCACAACACACACTGCGCAGACCGGGCACGGAGCTGGTCATCGGTGGTGGCTCGCGGGCAGCACGGTCCGTCCCGAGTGCTTCTACTGCTGACCAGACATGCGTCCCGACCCCTCGGCGCGCACGCACCATCGAGTGCCGTCGCCCAGGTCTGCCGAACACGTCAAGGAGGCACCCTTTTGGAGGGTCCCGAGATCAAGTTCGCCGAGGCCGTCATCGACAACGGCAAGTTCGGCAAGCGCGTCGTCCGGTTCGAGACCGGCCGCCTCGCACAGCAGGCCCAGGGCGCGGTCGCCGCGTACCTCGACGAGGAGACCATGCTCCTCTCGGCCACCAGCGCCGGCAAGCACCCGCGCGAGGGCTTCGACTTCTTCCCGCTGACGGTCGACGTCGAGGAGCGCTCGTACGCCGCGGGCAAGATCCCCGGCTCGTTCTTCCGCCGTGAGGGCCGTCCGAGCACCGAGGCGATCCTCGTCTGCCGTCTGATCGACCGGCCGCTGCGTCCGTCGTTCGTCGACGGCCTGCGCAACGAGGTCCAGATCGTCATCACCGTCCTGAGCATCGCGCCGGACGAGTTCTACGACGCGCTGGCGATCAACGCCGCGTCGGCGTCGACGCAGATCTCCGGTCTGCCGTTCTCCGGCCCGATCGCCGGTGTGCGCCTCGCCCTCATCGGCGACCAGTGGGTCGCGTTCCCGAAGGCCTCGCAGCTCGCCGAGGCCGTGTTCGACCTCACCGTCGCCGGGCGTGTCGTCACCGACGACCAGGGCAACGAGGACGTCGCGATCATGATGGTCGAGGCCGAGGCCACCGAACACGCCTGGGGTCTCATCCAGGGCGGCGCCACGAAGCCCGACGAGGCGATCGTCGCGCAGGGCCTCGAGGCGGCCAAGCCGTTCCTCAAGGTCCTCGTCGAGGCGCAGGCGAAGATGGCCGCGCAGTCGGCCAAGGAGATCCAGGACTACCCGGTCTTCCCGCCGTACGCCCCCGAGGTCTACGACGCCGTCGAGGCCATCGCCCTCGACGAGCTCAAGGACGTCTACCAGATCGCCGGCAAGCTCGAGCGTCAGGACAAGGACGACGCCCTCAAGGCCCGCGTGAAGGAGGCCGTCGCCGCCAAGGTCGAGGCCGGGGAGCTCCCCGACAGCGCCAACGGCCAGGTCAGCGCCGCCTACAAGTCGGTCACGAAGAAGGTCGTCCGCGGCCGCATCCTGACCGAGCAGGTCCGCATGGACGGTCGCGGTCTCGCCGACATCCGTCCGCTCGACGCCGAGGTCGCCGTGATCCCGCGCGTCCACGGTTCGGCGATCTTCCAGCGCGGCGAGACGCAGATCCTCGGCGTCACCACGCTGAACATGCTCAAGATGGAGCAGCAGATCGACTCGCTGTCGCCCGTCACGAAGAAGCGCTACCTGCACCACTACAACTTCCCGCCGTACTCGACGGGTGAGACCGGTCGTGTCGGTTCGCCGAAGCGTCGCGAGATCGGGCACGGCTTCCTCGCCGAGCGCGCCCTCGTGCCGGTGCTGCCGTCGCGCGAGGAGTTCCCCTACGCCATCCGTCAGGTGTCCGAGGCCCTCGGCTCCAACGGTTCGACGTCGATGGGCTCCGTCTGCGCCTCGACCCTGTCGCTCCTCAACGCCGGTGTGCCGCTGCGCGCGCCGGTCGCGGGCATCGCGATGGGCCTCGTCTCCGACACCGTCGACGGCCAGACCCGCTACGCGGCGCTGACCGACATCCTCGGTGCCGAGGACGCCCTCGGCGACATGGACTTCAAGGTCGCCGGTACCTCGGAGTTCGTCACGGCGATCCAGCTCGACACGAAGCTCGACGGCATCCCGTCGTCGGTGCTCGACGCCGCGCTGAAGCAGGCCAAGGAAGCGCGCTCCGCGATCCTCGGCGTGCTGACCGAGGCGATCGACGCCCCCGACGAGATGGCCGACACCGCCCCGCGCGTGATCTCGGTGCAGATCCCCGTCGACAAGATCGGCGAGCTGATCGGCCCGAAGGGCAAGACGATCAACGGCATCCAGGACGAGACCGGTGCCGACATCTCGATCGAGGACGACGGCACGGTCTACATCGGCGCCGTCGACGGTCCGTCGGCCGAGGCCGCCCGCGCCCAGGTCAACGCGATCGCGAACCCGACGAACCCGGAGATCGGGGACCAGTTCCTCGGCACGGTCGTCAAGATCGCGACGTTCGGTGCGTTCGTGTCGCTGCTCCCGGGCCGCGACGGTCTGCTCCACGTCTCCGAGGTCCGCAAGCTCGCCGGTGGCAAGCGCGTGGAGAACGTCGAGGACGTGCTCGGCGTCGGCCAGAAGATCCTGGTCGAGGTCACGAAGGTGGACGACCGCGGCAAGCTGTCGCTCGCGCCGGTCGTCGCCGACGAGGTGGACACCGAGGGCCGCGACGACCACGCGACCCACGCCGAGGCGCCTGCCGAGGGCTGATCCCCGGACACCTGAACGGCCGCCGCTCCTGCTGGAGCGGCGGCCGTTCGCCGTTGCGGGCCGTGCGGGCGGTGGGGGTCAGGACGCGGGGGTCTCCTGCGTGCCCATCAGCTGTGCGCGGCCGAGCAGGTGCTCGCGGAGCACGAAGCCGACGACCGCAGGGGTGGCGTCCGCCGGGGCCTCGAGCACGGGGACGTCGAGCGCGCTCAGCGTGAAGAAGTACCGGTGCGGACCGTGCCCCGCGGGCGGTGCGGCGCCGAGGAACGTGTCGGTGCCGTACTCGTTGCGGCGGCGCAGGGCCTCGGCGGGCAGCAGCGCGTCGTCCGTCCCGGCGCCCTGCGGCAGCGAGGTCGCCGAGGCCGGCAGGTCCGTGAGGCTCCAGTGCCAGAAACCGGACCCGGTCGGGGCATCGGGGTCGTACACGGTGAGCACGTAGCTCTGGGTGCCCTCGGGCGCGCCCTCCCACTCGAGGGCGGGGGAGCGATCCTCGCCGCCACCGCCGGCGTCGGAGCCGCGTGCCCAGTCGGGCAGGACGCCGCCGTCGGTGAAGTCGGGGCTGGACAGGGTGAAGGACGGGACCTCCGGGAGGTTCCAGTTGGGGTCGTTGGCCATGTGCCCAGCCAACACCCGGGCCCTGGTGCGTGGGTGGGACGCCACGGGAGGCGCGTGGCGGCGCCGCCACGCGCCTCCCGTCCGTCAGGTGGTCACCGTCAGGCGGTCAGCGTCAGACGGTCAGGACCCGTTCGGCGACCCGGCCGAGCGCCGCCGTCGCCGCGATCGCGTCGCCGGCGTACGCACCGGCCATCGCGCCGTCGCGCGCGAGCATGAGCTCGTCGGCACCGTCGCCCGCGAGCGGGTGCCCGGCGCGCTGCAGCAGCGACGCGAGCTGCTCGGTGTACCAGTCGCGGTGCGCGGCGACGACCTGGCGGACCGGGTCGCGCGGGTCGTGGTACTCGGCAGCGGCGTTGAGGAAGGCGCAGCCGCGGAACTCGGAGCGGCCGACCTCGTCGGAGACGGCGGCGACCCACGCGCGGACGGCGTCCGTCGGGCTGTCCGCGTCCGCCACGAGCTGCTCGAAGGCGCGCTGGACCCGCTCGTCCTGCGACCGGATGTAGGCCAGGATCAGGTTGTCCTTCGACCCGTAGTGCTTGTAGAACGTCGCCTTCGTGACGCTGGCCTCGGAGATGAGGCGGTCGACGCCGACGCCGCGGATGCCCTCCTCGTAGAAGAGCCGCGTCGCGGTCTCGAGGATGCGGACCTTCGCGCCGCCGGAACGGGGAGCCGGGGGGACGCTCGACCCGTCCGGCGACGCGAGGTTCGTGCTCGGGCCCGGGAGACGCTGGACGGCCGGTTGGGGGGAATCGACCGTCACAGCGCTGCTCCTCGGACTCATCGGCTCCGCGGGGGAGTGGGGGGACTCCCGCGCGCAGGACTGATGTCCCGAGCCACCGGGTCGGAATCTAGGGGGGCTTCCGACCCGATGGAAGAAACTGTACCACAGGGAGGACAGACAGACGAGTCTTTCTATCCTCCTTCGATGTACCCCACTTCGAGGCACGTGGGTCCGGGCTGGGGAAACTGGGCAGCGGGCCGTGCCGGATCAGTAGGCTCCTACCCGATGAACCAGCCAGTGCCGTTGCCGCTCGGGTCGCAGGACACGTCGTTCCTGACGTCCGGCGGCGCATTCGTCCGTCGAACCGTGTTGTCGTCCGGGGTCCGGGTCCTGACCGAGTCGGTCCCGGGGGCGAGCTCGACGAGCCTCGGCTTCTGGGTCGGTGTCGGCTCCCGCGACGAGCGCGAGGGGCAGTTCGGCTCGACGCACTTCCTGGAGCACCTGCTCTTCAAGGGCACCGCGAGCCGGAGCGCCCTGGACATCGCGATCGCGTTCGACTCCGTCGGTGGCGAGCACAACGCTGCCACCGCGAAGGAGTACACCTGCTACTACGCACGCGTGCGGGACACCGACGTCCCGATGGCGGTGGAGGTGATCGGCGACATGGTGACCGGCTCGGTGCTCGAGGCCGACGCGTTCGACGTCGAGCGCGGGGTCATCCTCGAGGAACTCGCGATGGCCGCCGACGACCCGGCGGACGTCGCGGGCGAGGCCTTCTTCGCCGCCGCGTTCGACGGGCACCCGCTGGGCCGCCCGATCGGCGGCACCCCGGAGAGCATCCGCGCCGTCGGCCGCGACGAGGTGCTCGACCACTACCGCGAGCACTACGCGCCGAACGGCATCGTCGTGACGGCCGCCGGTGCCGTGGACCACGACCGCTTCCGCGAGCTCGTCGAGCGGGTCTTCCGTGACGCCCCGAAGGCGTCGCCGCTCGCCCGTCGGACCCCGCAGCCCGTCGCCGACCCCGCCGTGCCGCGGCTCACCGTCGCGCACCGTCCGACCGAGCAGGTCAGCATGCTCCGCGGATCGCAGGGCCTCGACCTGCGTGACGACCGGCGACCGGTGCTCAGCGTGCTCAACGCCGTGCTCGGTGGCGGCATGAGCTCCCGGCTGTTCCAGGAGGTCCGGGAGCGTCGCGGACTGGCCTACGCCGTCTCGTCGTTCGCGCCGGCGTACCTCGACAACGGCGCGTTCGGCGTGTACGCCGGGTGCGCGCCGGACAACGTCGGCGGGGTCGTCGAGATCATCGACGCCGAGTTCGCCCGCATGGTCGACGACGGCATCACGGAGGACGAGCTCCGACGCGCGAAGGGGCAGATCGAGGGGGCGCTGACCCTCTCGCTCGAGGACTCCGACGCCCGCATGACCCGGCTCGGGCGCTCCGAGCTCGGCACGGGCGAGTTCACCGACCTCGGCACCGCGCTGCAGCGGGTCGACCGCGTGACCGCCGCCGACGTGCTCGACCTCGCGCGGGACCTGCTCACCCGTCCGACGATCACCTCGGTCGTCGGCGCGGTCGAGCGGGACCGACTCGCCGCCGCCATCGGTGCCGAGGGGTGACGGACGTGTCCCACTACCTGTACCTCGTGCGCCACGGTGAACACCAGGACGCCGAGCACGGGCTCCGCGACGGCAAGCTGTCCGAGCGGGGCAAGCGCCAGGCGATGCTCGTCGCCGACCGGCTCGGCGGGGTGCCCTTCGACGGTGTGTACCACTCGCCGCTCGACGCCCCGAGCGAGACGGCGTCGTTCCTCGCGCAGCGGCTGCCGGCCGTCCAGCCCGAAGCGTCCACGCTGCTCTTCGACTGCATCCCCTCGGGTCCGACCCCGGACATGCCGCATGCTTACCAGGGCTGGTACGGCGGCGTGACCGAGGAGGAGATCGTCGCCGGCCAGGCGCAGATGGGCGACGCGGTCGCCGAGTGGTTCACCCCCGCGCGCGAGGACCGGCACGACCTGCTCATCACCCACAACGCGGTGATCGGGTGGTTCGTGCGCGAGGCGTTCCAGGCCCCGGAGTGGCGCTGGATGGGCACGAACGTCGCGCACACCGCGCTGACGATCATCCGCATCCGCTCCGCGAAGCCGGCCGAGGTCGTCACGCTCAACGACCTGGCGCACCTGCCCGTCGAGTTGCGCACGGGCCTGCCGGTCGACCAGCCCGTCTAGCGTCCGGCGTCCGGCGTCCGGGCGGGCACCGGCCTGGAGGCGCTGCTCGCCTCAGCGCACCGGCTTGCGGTACCAGGCGGTCGCGTTCGGGTTCTCGTTGAACGGTTCGACCCGCTGGTAGCCCCGACTCCGGTACATCGCACCCGCGGCGACCAGGGAGTCGTTCGTGTCGAGGACCACGCTCGTGGCACCGAGGTCCCGCGCCGCCTGCTCGAGCGCGTCCATGAGTGCGGTCGCGACACCCCGTCCGCGTCCGCCGGGGGTGACGTAGACGTGCTTGACCTCGAACCGGACGTCGTCGCCGTCGTCCGCGATCCGTCGGAGACCGCCGCAGCCGACCGGGACCTCGGTGCCGTCCGCGGTGTCGACCGCGAGCGCGAAGGTACCGTCCGGGGCGACGAACTCGGCCGCCGGGGTGCGCTTGCGCGAGTAGGAGCCCTGCGCACTCGGGAACGTCGCCTCGCGCTCGTCGAGGTAGGCGTCGAGCAGGGCGTCCACCTCGGGGGCGTCGGCGGGTACGGACCTGACCTGGAGCGACATGGGTCGATCCTAGGATGGGGGCATGGTCACTCCCGTCGCCGTCGTCGGCGCCACCGGTCGTCTCGGGGGCCTCGTGGCCTCCGTCGTGGAGTCGCTCGACGGCTTCGAGCTCGTCGCGTCGCTGTCCTCGAAGGACGCCGTGCACGAGGCGCCGCCGTCGGTGTTCGGGGGAGCTGCCGTCGTGGTGGACGTGACCGTGCCGGCGCTCAGCCCGGCGATCGTCGAGCACGCGCTGGCGAGCGGCGCGAACGTGCTCGTGGGGACCTCCGGCTGGTCGCTCGACCGGCTGGCGTCGCTCCGTGCCGGGCTCGAGGACCGGCCCGAGCAGGGCGTCCTCGTCGTGCCGAACTTCTCCATCGGCTCCGTGCTCGCGACGCACCTGGCCACCATCGCCGCGCCGTGGTTCCCGTCCGTCGAGATCGTCGAGACGCACCACGCGGGCAAGATCGACAGCCCGTCGGGCACCGCCGTGCGCACCGCGGAGCTGATCGCCGACGCCCGGCGCGACGTGGGCCCGGTCGACGCCCCCCACGTGGACCAGCGCGCCCGTGGGCAGCAGGTCGCGAGCGTCCCGATCCACTCGCTCCGGCTGCCCGGCGTGAAGGCCGTGCAGGACGTGCTCCTGAGCGGCCCGGGCGAGACCGTCACGATCCGCCACGACACGAACGACGACGTCGCGTACGTCGCCGGCATCCGCGCCGCGCTGTCCGCCGTGGTCGGTGCCCGCGGGCTCACCGTCGGGCTCGGCAGCGTCCTCGGCGTGGGCTGAGCCGTGTCGACGCTCTGGCGGTCGCTCCGCTCCCCGTTCTGGGGTGCCGCGCTGATGACCCTGCTCCTCGCGCTCTACATCGTGCTCGTGGGCCAGCGCGCGGTCGCGTTCGTCCGGACCGGGCAGCCGATCGGCATCGGCATCGGCGTGGCCCTGTTCGTCGTCGCCGCGATCGGCGCGCTGCTCCTCGTGCTCGAGCTGCGCTTCGGCGTGCGCATCACCCGGCTCGGCGCGCGGCTGGAACGGGAGGGCGGCACCCCGGACGACGTCGTCCCCGTCCGTCCGTCGGGCCGCCCCACCCGCGAGGCCGCCGACGAGCTCTTCCCGCGCTACCGGGACGCGGTCGAGGCCGATCCCGACGACTGGCGGGGGTGGTACCGGCTCGGGGTCGTCTACGACGCCGCCGGTGACCGGAAGCGTGCCCGGGCGGCGATGCGGACCGCGCTCGCCAGGGCGGACCGGACGGCCAGGGCCGGCTAGAACGCGGCGTCGACCGCGTCCTCGGCGCGCTCGTACCGGAACCGGTAGCCGGACTCGGTGAGCTTCCGCGGGACCATGCGCTGGCTCGAGAGCAGCATCTCGTCCGCGGCCTGGCGGAGCAGCGTCCGCAGCGCGAAGGCGGGCACGCTGAACAGGTAGGGCCGGTGCAGGTCCTCGGCGACCCGGCGCGTGATCCGGGTCGCGACCGCCGCCTCCGGTCCCGCCAGGTTGACCGGTCCCGTCACCCCGGCCGCGTCCGGACTGGTGGCGAGGTGAACGATCGCGCCCACCTCGTCCTCGAGGGCGATCCAGGGCCAGAACTGACCGCCGGTGCCGAGCTTCCCGCCGAGGCCCGCCTTCGTCAGCGGCACGAGGGGCGCCAGTGCGCCACCGCCCTGTCCGACGACGATCCCGGTGCGGAGCAGCACGACGCGGACCCCCTCGGGTGCGGCGGTCGCGGCGGCCTCCCACCGCGTGCAGACCTCCGCGAGGAAGCCCGTGCCCGCGGTCGCGTCGTCGTCGAGGACGTCGACCGGGCGGTCGCCGTAGACGCCCGACGCCGACCCGGACAGGAAGAGCGCCGGGGGCGTCGAGGCGTGCCGCATCGCCTCGACGAGGGTCTCGGTGGCGTGCACCCGGGAGTCGAGGATCTCACGCTTGTACGACTCGGTCCACGGCAGCTTGCCGATGTTCGCGCCGGCGAGGTTGACCACGACGTCGGCACCGTCGAGGATCGCGGGGTCGAGCGGGCGGGTGCCGGGGGACCAGCGGAACTCGGACGCCGAGCGCGGGGCGCGGCGCACCAGGGTCGTGACGTGGTGTCCGGCGTCGCGCAGGGCACGGACGAGGGGGGTCCCGATGAAGCCGGACGCACCGGCGACGAGGATCGAGAGCGGCTGGGTCGACATGACCGCCACGGTACTCACGAGTCTTCGGCACTTCCCGCTGGACGACGTATGGTCGTCTGGTGACCGAGACCGTGCAGCCCGACCCCACCGTCCCCACCCCCTACGAGGACCTGCTGCGCCGGGTGCTCGAGGAGGGGACGCCCAAGGGTGACCGCACCGGCACCGGGACCCGCAGCATCTTCGGGGCGCAGCTCCGCTACGACCTGTCGCAGGGCTTCCCGCTCGTGACCACCAAGCGCGTGCACTTCAAGTCGGTCGCGTACGAGCTGCTCTGGTTCCTCCGCGGCGACGGCAACGCCCGCTGGCTGCAGGAGCACGGCGTCCGGATCTGGAACGAGTGGGCGGACGAGGACGGCGACCTCGGTCCGGTCTACGGCGTGCAGTGGCGCTCGTGGCCGACGCCCTCGGGCGAGCACGTCGACCAGATCGCGCAGGTGATCGAGCAGATCCGGACGAACCCGGACTCGCGGCGACTCATCGTCTCGGCGTGGAACGTCGCCGACGTGCCCGACATGGCCCTCGCCCCGTGCCACGCCTTCTTCCAGTTCTACGTCGTCGACGGCAAGCTCTCGTGCCAGCTCTACCAGCGGAGCGCGGACATGTTCCTCGGCGTGCCGTTCAACATCGCCTCCTACGCGCTGCTCACGCACATGATCGCGGCCCAGACCGGGCTCGAGGTCGGCGACTTCGTGTGGACCGGCGGCGACTGCCACGTCTACGACAACCACGTCGACCAGGTCCGCGAGCAGCTGTCCCGTACGGCGTACCCGTACCCGACGCTCGAGATCGCACCGCGTGACTCGATCGACGACTACGAGTACGAGGACTTCTCCGTGGTCGGCTACGAGCACCACCCGGCGATCAGGGCCGCGGTCGCCGTCTGATGACCGGGACAGGCGCTTCCGGCTGGACCGAGCCCGTCCGCGGCGTCGGCATGGTGTGGGCGCGCACCGCCTCCGGGGTGATCGGTGCCGACGGTGGGATCCCGTGGCACGTGCCCGAGGACCTCGCGCACTTCCGGCAGGTGACCGGTGACGGTGTCGTCGTGATGGGTCGCCGAACGTGGGACTCGCTGCCGCCGCGCTTCCGTCCGCTGCCCGGACGCCGGAACGTCGTGCTCACGCGTGACGCGTCGTGGTCCGCCGAGGGCGCGGAGGTCGTGCACGACCTGGCGTCAGCGCTCGACACCGACGAGCCGGTGTGGGTGATCGGCGGGGGAGCGGTCTACACCGACGCCCTGCCCTTCGCCGACCGGGTCTCCGAGACGATCGTCGACCTCGACGTACCGGGCGACACCCGCGCGCCCGGGCTCGACGACGCGTGGGAGCTCGTCGACGAGGGCCCGTGGCAGGAGTCCCGCGTCGACGGCACCCGCTACCGCTTCCTGGAGTGGCGCCGCCGCGCGTAGCGCGCCGCGCCGCTCGCGGTGGACCGCCACCGGTGCCGGGCGGGACCGGCCGTGGCGGGGGCGAGCCGCGCCTCCCGACCGCGCCTCCCGACCGTCCGGGAGCCGCGCACCGTCCGACCGGACGGCAGCCGCGGCGCGCATCCCCGGTACGCTGGTGCGCGTGTCCCAGCGTGAGAATCCCTTCGGTCAGGTCCTCGTCGCCCTCGTGACGCCGTTCACGGCCGACGGCGAGGTCGACTGGCCCGGCGTCGAGCAGCACATCGACGACTGCATCACGGCCGGTGCCGACGGCATCGTCGTGACCGGGACCACGGGCGAGACGAGCACGCTGACCGACCCGGAGAAGCTCCGACTGGTCGAGGTCGGCAAGTCCGTGGCCGCCGGTCGGGCGAAGATCATCACCGGCGGCGGCTCGAACGAGACCGCGCACGCGATCCACCTCTACAAGCAGAGCGAGCGGGCCGGCGCGGACGGCGTCATGATCGTCACGCCGTACTACAACAAGCCCACCCAGGCGGGCGTGCTCACGCACTTCCGGATGATCGCGGACGCCACCGACCTGCCGGTCATCCTGTACGACATCCCGGGGCGCACGGGCATCCCGATCACCTACGAAACCCTCGTGCGGGCGTCGAAGCACCCGAACATCCTCGCGGTGAAGGACGCCAAGGGCGACTTCGCCGAGGTCTCCCGGGTGCTGAACAACACCGACCTCATGTACTTCTCCGGCGACGACACGAACGTGCTCCCGCACCTGTCGATCGGCGCGACCGGGCTCATCGGCGTGACGGCGAACATCACGTCGACCCCGTACCGCACGATCGTCGACGCCGTGAACCGCGGAGACCTGGCGACCGCCACCGCCGAGCACAAGCGCGTCGAGCCGCTCGTCCGCGCGATCATGACCCACGTGCCGGGCACCGTCGCCGCGAAGTACGTGCTGCACGGGCTCGGGCGCATCGGCAGCCCGCGGGTCCGCCTGCCGCTCGTCGGCCCCGAGGACACCGAGGCCTACGCCATCGAGACCTCCCTCGAAGCGGTCCGGGACATCCCGGGCGCCGACTTCTCGAACTTCCGCCCGGACCGCAACGCGGCGGCCGGCGGCGCACTGCCGAAGGTGCCAGGCACCACACGTTAGGAAGACCGCGGCTCGCCCGGAGCGCGTCGCACGACAGTCAGGACCGAATGCCCACCCAGATCTCCACACCGCAGCCGCTCGAACCCGGCACCCTCCGCGTGATCCCCGTCGGGGGTCTCGGCGAGATCGGTCGCAACATGACCGTGTACGAGTTCGACGGCAAGCTGCTCGTCGTCGACGCCGGCGTGCTCTTCCCCGAGGAGCACCAGCCGGGCGTCGACCTCATCCTCCCCGACTTCGGGCCGATCCGGGACCGCCTCGACGACGTCCTCGGCGTCGTGCTCACCCACGGGCACGAGGACCACATCGGCGCCGTGCCGTACCTGCTGAAGCTCAAGGGCGACATCCCCCTGATCGGCTCCACCCTGACGCTCGCACTCGTCGAGGCGAAGCTCAAGGAGCACCGGATCAAGCCCTACACGCTCGTCGTGCAGGAGGACCAGACGGAGCAGCTCGGCCCGTTCCACCTCGAGTTCGTCGCCGTGAACCACTCCATCCCGGACGCCCTCGCCGTCGCGATCACGACCCCCGCCGGTCGGGTCCTACACACGGGCGACTTCAAGATGGACCAGCTCCCGCTGGATGACCGCATCACCGACCTCCGCGCGTTCGCGCGGCTCGGTGAGCAGGGCGTCGACCTGTTCCTGCCGGACTCGACCAACGCCGACGTGCCGGGCTTCACCGCCCCGGAGCGCGACATCGGTCCGGTCCTCGAGAACATCATCACGCGCGCCCGCAAGAAGGTCGTCGTCGCGAGCTTCTCGTCGCACGTGCACCGCGTGCAGCAGGTCCTCGACGCCGCGGCCGCCGCGAACCGCAAGGTCGCCTTCATGGGCCGGTCGATGATCCGCAACATGACCATCGCCGCCGAGCTCGGCTACCTGCGGGTGCCCGAGAACGTGCTCATCGACACGAAGAAGGCGAAGAACGTCCCCGACGACCAGATCGTCTACATGTCGACCGGGTCGCAGGGCGAGCCGATGGCCGTCCTCGCGCGCATGGCGAACCTCGAGCACCAGATCGAGATCGGCGAGGGCGACACCGTCATCCTGGCGTCGAGCCTGATCCCGGGCAACGAGAACGCCGTCTACCGCGTGATCGACGGGCTGACGAAGCTCGGCGCGAAGGTCGTGCACAAGGGCAACGCGAAGGTGCACGTCTCCGGACACGCCTCGGCCGGCGAGCTGCTCTACTGCTACAACATCCTGCGACCGAAGAACGTGCTGCCCGTGCACGGCGAGCACCGCCACCTGTACGCCAACGCGGACCTCGCGATCCAGACGGGCGTGCCGCCGCGGAACGTCATCCTCGGGCAGGACGGCATCGTCGTCGACCTGAAGGACGGCGAGGTCACCGTGGCGGGTCAGCTCGACATCGCGTACGTGTACGTGGACGGCTCGACCGTCGGCGAGATCACCGATGCCGACCTCAAGGACCGTCGCGTCCTGGCGGAGGAGGGGTTCATCTCCGTCTTCTGCGCCGTGGACTTCACCACCGGCCAGTGCGTCGTCGGACCGGAGATCCAGTCGCGTGGCTTCGCCGAGGACGACTCGGTCTTCGACGACGTCCGCCCGCAGATCGCCAAGGCGATCGCGGAGGCGGCCGCCAACGGAACCCGCGACGCGCACGCGTTCAGCCAGGTGGTCCGTCGGACCGTCGGCCGCTGGGTGAACACGAAGCACCGGCGTCGGCCGATGATCGTGCCGGTGGTCATCGAGGCGTAGGCACCGCGCAGCAGCCGGCCGGGAGGCACGGCGAGCGTTCCCCGCGGACGCTCGCCGTGCCTCCCGGCCGTTCGCCTTCCGGTGGCGGGGCGTCCACGGAATGTCCCGGACGGGGATTAGGGTCTGTCCCATGGCCGGAGGCACCAAGTCGACCACGCGCGCACGCGCGTCCACGTCGTCCCGCGGGAGCGGGGCGCGCGGTTCGTCGCGCACGCAGGCCACGACGAAGAAGCTGCCGCAGGCCGCACCCACCCCGGTGTTCCGCGAGCAGAACCCGCTCGTGACCACCTGGCTCGCGATGGCGCACGGCGTCGGCGCGCTGTTCCGGCTGCTCGGCAAGGAGACCCTTGCTCCCGAGGAACGGCGCGACGGCTTCCCGTTCCTGCTCTTCGTGCTCGCCATCGCCGGAGCCGTGGTCGAGTGGCTCAACCCGACGAACCCCGTGTCGATCGGCCTCGACGCGTACACGTTCGGCGGGCTGTTCGGCCGGCTGGCGTTCGCGCTGCCCGTGATCATGGTCGTCTTCGCGGGCTGGCTCTTCCGCCACCCGGCGTCCGTGCACGACAACACCCGGATCGGCATCGGGCTCGGGCTCATGCTCGTCTCGATCGCCTCGCTCTGCCACGTGTTCGGCGGGCAGCCGAGCGCCGCCGACGGCATGGTCGCCCTCGCCGCCGCGGGTGGCGTGCTCGGGTGGGTCGTCATCAGCTGGCTCGTCGCCGTCGCGACCGTGTGGGTCGCGGTGCCGGTCGCCGTGCTGCTCCTCGTGCTCTCGCTGTTCATCATCACGAAGACGCCGCCGAACAAGACCGGTCGGCGACTCCACGAGCTCTACGCGTACCTGTTCGGTGCGCCCGCGCCGGTCGACGCGGCCGAGGTCGACGCCGAGGACGCCCCGGCGCCGGCGGCCCCGCGTGCCCGGACGTCGAAGCGCCGGACGAAGGACCAGACCGACTTCCCGCTGTTCGAGGACATCGGGTTCGAGGACGAGCGGGCCGCCGCCGACGGCGACGAGGCCGAGAACACGATCCCCTGGTGGCGCCGGAACAAGTCCGGGCGCGAGGAGGACCCGGCGTACGACAGCCCCGTCCTGCCCGCGGCGGGTGCGCCGGCCGCCCCGGCTGCCCGTGCGAGCGCGGGCGCTGCCGCGGTGTCCCCGAACGCGGGCGCGGCGGCCGGGCTCGTCGACCACACCCCGGCCGAGCCCGCCTCGGTGAACCTCAACGACTCCGCCGAGCAGGACACCGTGCACGGGGCGGCGGAGGTCGAGCAGGACCTCGCCGTCGCCGAGCAGGCCCTGCGCGACTTCGGCACGCCCGTCCCCGAGCAGCCCGCCGCGGTCGCACGCCCCGAGGCCGCCGTCGTCCCGAGCAGCGCCGGACCCGTGGTCTCGCCGATCGCGCCCGAGCCCGCGCCCGAGGGGCTGCCGTCGGCCGACGCCGCCGACGAGGACCCGGCCGCGCCGTACCGCCTGCCCGCGGCCACGACGCTCAGCGCCGGGACGCCCTCGGTGGCCCGGAGCCAGGCCAACGACGAAATCGTCGCCGCGATCACCGGCGTGCTCACCGAGTTCAAGGTCGACGCGAAGGTCACCGGCTTCTCGCGGGGGCCGACGGTGACCCGGTACGAGATCGAGCTCGGCCCGGGCGTCAAGGTCGAGCGCGTCACGGCCCTGTCGAAGAACCTCTCCTACGCCGTCGCCTCGAACGAGGTCCGGATCCTGTCGCCGATCCCGGGCAAGAGCGCGATCGGGGTCGAGATCCCGAACACGGACCGCGAGATCGTCTCCCTCGGCGACGTGCTCCGGTCCGGCGCCGCGACGAAGTCGAAGCACCCGATGACCATCGGCGTCGGCAAGGACGTCGAGGGCGGGTTCGTCGTCGCGAACCTCGCGAAGATGCCGCACCTGCTCGTCGCCGGTTCGACCGGTTCCGGCAAGTCGGTCTTCATCAACTCGATGATCACCTCGCTGCTCATGCGCGCGAAGCCGTCCGAGGTCCGCATGGTCCTCGTCGACCCGAAGCGCGTCGAGCTCTCGATCTACGCCGGAGTGCCGCACCTCATCACCCCCATCATCACGAACCCGAAGAAGGCGGCCGAGGCGCTGCAGTGGGTCGTGAAGGAGATGGACATGCGGTACGACGACCTCGCGTCGTTCGGCTTCCGGCACGTTGACGACTTCAACAAGGCCGTCCGGAACGACGAGATCGTGCTGCCCGCGGGCAGCGAGCGGAAGCTCAAGCCGTACCCGTACCTGCTCGTCGTCGTCGACGAGCTCGCGGACCTCATGCTCGTCGCGCCGCGCGACGTCGAGGAGTCGATCGTCCGCATCACCCAGCTCGCGCGTGCCGCCGGCATCCACCTCGTGCTCGCCACGCAGCGCCCGTCGGTCGACGTCATCACCGGCCTCATCAAGGCCAACGTGCCGTCGCGCGTGGCCTTCGCGGTCACGAGCGTCACGGACTCCCGGGTCATCCTCGACCAGCCGGGTGCCGACAAGCTCATCGGGCAGGGCGACGGGCTCTTCCTGCCCATGGGGTCGTCGAAGGCCGTGCGCGTGCAGGGCGCCTGGGTGCAGGAGAGCGAGGTCGCCGAGGTCGTCGCGCACGTCACCCGGCAGGCCCGACCCGAGTACCGCCAGGACGTCCAGGCCGTGGTCGAGCGCAAGGAGATCGACGCCGACATCGGCGACGACCTCGAGCTCCTGCTCGCGGCGGTCGAGCAGGTCGTCTCGACGCAGTTCGGCTCCACGTCGATGCTGCAGCGCAAGCTCCGCGTCGGGTTCGCGAAGGCCGGACGCCTCATGGACCTCATGGAGTCCCGCGACATCGTCGGCCCGTCCGAGGGGTCGAAGGCCCGCGACGTGCTCGTCACGCCCGACCAGCTGCCGGGTGTGCTCGCCAAGCTCCGCGGCGAGGAGCCGCCGGCCGCGGCGTCCGCGCCGGTCGGGTCGGGAGGCCCGGCACCGGCCGACGGGTCGGGTGCGGCTGCGAGCGTGGTCGCCTCCGGCACGGCCGGCGCCGACGACGACCGGTACGGCTCGGACCCGGTGGCGGACATGACCCGCGGGTACCCTGAGGTCGAGGACGAGGGTCCGGACGAGGACGCATGGGGCCTGACGGGCAGGGAGTGAGCGCATGACCAGCTCGGAGACCACACACGGCGCACGGTTCCCGTGGCGCGGACGGCTCCTCCGCAAGGGGGAGGGCCCGGCGTCGACGGCGAACGTCGCGAACGTCATCACCGTGGTGCGCATCCTCATGGCGCCCCTCTTCTTCGTGATGCTGCTCGCCGACGGCGGCCAGGACACGTCGCTGCGCGTGTGGGCCGCGGTCGTGTTCGTCGTCGCGATCGTCACGGACAGCGCGGACGGCATCATCGCCCGCCGCCAGAACCTGGTGACCGACTTCGGCAAGCTCGTCGACCCGATCGCCGACAAGGTGCTCATCGGAGGAGCCCTCGTCGCCCTCTCGATCCTCGGCGAGCTGCCCTGGGTCGTCACGGTCCTCATCATGGTCCGCGAGATCGGCATCACCGTCTTCCGGTTCGCAGTGCTGTCCGACCGGGTCATCCCGGCGAGCCGCGGCGGCAAGATCAAGACCGTGCTGCAGGCCGTGGCGATCACCCTCGCGCTGTTCCCGTGGTGGAACGTGGTCGGTGACCTGGCGCACTGGGTCAACGGCATCCTCATGACGGCGGCGCTGCTGGCGACCGTGCTCAGCGGTGCCGACTACCTGTGGCAGGCGTGGAAGCACAACCGCACGGGCGCATGACCGCCACGGACCTCGGCGCGGACGGCGATCCGGCGGCGGTGGCACGGACGCTCGTCGCGCGACTGACCGCGCGGGGCGAGACCGTCGGCGTCGCCGAGTCGCTGACCGGTGGACTGGTCGTCGCGACGCTCGTCGGTGTCCCGGGGGCCAGTGCCGTCGTGAACGGCGGCGTCGTCGCCTACGCCACACCGGTCAAGACGACGCTCCTCGGGGTCTCCGCCGAGCTGCTCGCGGCGAACGGAGCGGTCGACCCGGAGGTGGCGCGCCAGATGGCCACGGGCGTCCGCACCGCCGTCGCGGTCGACGGTCGACCGGCGACGTGGGGGATCAGCACCACGGGTGTCGCCGGGCCGGACCCGCAGGACGGCAAGCCCGTCGGCACGGTCTTCGTCGGCATCGCGTCCGCCGAGCGCGCCGAGGCCGTCGAACTGCACCTCGACGGGGACCGCGGGGCAATCCGCGAGGCCACCGTCTCCGAACTCCTGGCACGGATGTCGGCCAAGGTCGGCAGCGGGGAATAGGCCCTGTTGCCACTGGGTTACATCCCACGCAATCTCCAGCAGGACAGCAGTTGCCGTGGTTAGCATGCTGCGAACGGCAACGCTACTGTTGCTGAACCCGACCAAGGTCACCGGGACCGGGGCGGGCGCGGAGACGACAGAGAGGAGGAGTCCACATGGTTCTCGTTCGTCAGGAGATCGGCGACGTGCTGCGGGACTTCCGCTTGCAGAAGGGCCGGACCCTCCGTCAGGTCGCGTCCAAGGCCAGCGTTGCTCTCGGGTACCTCAGCGAGGTGGAGCGTGGTCAGAAGGAGGCCAGCTCCGAGATCCTCGCATCGGTGGCCGACGCACTCGACACCCCGATCTCGACCATCATGCGTGAGGTCGGAGACCGTCTCGCGGTCGTCGAGGGACTCACCCCGGTCCCCGACACGCTGCCCGACGACCTCGTCGCCGAGTTCGACAACGACCTCGCGGTGCGCTGACGCACCGCTGCACACGAACGCCCTCGCCGGTCCGCCGGCGGGGGCGTTCGTCGTTACGCTGGTCCGATGCGCGTGAGTGAGTTCTGGCGAGCCGTCGACCAGGTGTTCGGGGAGGCCTACGGTGCCGTGGTGTCGCGCGACGTCGTGCTCGAGGACCTCGGTGGTCGCTCGGCCGCGGACGCGCTCGACGCCGGCATCGACGCCCGGCGGGTGTGGGAGGCGCTCTGCGACTCGCAGGACGTCCCCCTCGACAAGCGGCACGGCAAGGGGCTCGCGGAGCCGCGTGACTGAGCTCGGCGAGCCCCGGGACGTCCGAACGTCTGTTCGGCGTGTTGCTCGAACGCGTGTTCGATCGGTGTTAGGTTCCTGCACAACGGCGCTGTCCTGACCTCGGTCCACAGGTCGCGCGGTCACGGGCAGTGATGTCGGTGGCCCGCCCTAGGTTCGGAGTCATCGGGAACAGCCCGACGCCTTGTCGCTCGACCCCCGGCCCTGCAGCACCGGCCGGCGGGAGCGCGACAGCCTACAGGCAGCCGACACCGAGCACGAAGGAGCACCCCATGCCCTCACCGGCAGACCGCGAGAAGGCCCTCGAGACCGCTCTCGCCCAGATCGACAGGCAGTTCGGCAAGGGCACGGTCATGCGCCTCGGCTCCGACGAGCGCGCCCCCGTCGCCACCATCCCGACCGGTTCGGTCGCCCTCGACGTCGCGCTCGGCATCGGCGGGCTGCCCCGCGGCCGCATCATCGAGATCTACGGCCCGGAGTCCTCGGGAAAGACGACCCTGACCCTGCACGCCATCGCCAACGCGCAGCGCGCCGGTGGCATCGCGGCCTTCATCGACGCCGAGCACGCGCTCGACCCGGAGTACGCCAAGAAGCTCGGTGTCGACATCGACGCCCTGCTCGTCTCGCAGCCGGACACCGGTGAGCAGGCGCTCGAGATCGCCGACATGCTCGTCCGTTCCGGGTCGATCGACCTGATCGTCGTCGACTCGGTGGCCGCGCTCGTGCCCCGCGCCGAGATCGAGGGCGAGATGGGTGACTCGCACGTGGGTCTGCAGGCGCGCCTCATGTCGCAGGCGCTCCGCAAGCTCGCGGGTGGGCTGAACCAGACGCAGACCACGATGATCTTCATCAACCAGCTGCGCGAGAAGATCGGTGTGTTCTTCGGCAGCCCGGAGACGACCGCCGGCGGCAAGGCGCTGAAGTTCTACGCCTCCGTCCGACTCGACATCCGACGCATCGAGACGCTGAAGAGCGGCACCGACGCGGTCGGTAACCGCACCCGCGTCAAGGTCGTCAAGAACAAGATGGCGCCGCCCTTCAAGCAGGCGGAGTTCGACATCCTCTACGGCACGGGCATCTCGCGAGAGGGCTCGCTGCTCGACTTCGGTGTCGACCACGGCATCGTGAAGAAGTCGGGCGCCTGGTACACGTACGACGGCGACCAGCTCGGCCAGGGCAAGGAGAACTCGCGCTCGTTCCTCATCCAGAACCCGGACACCGCTGCCGAGATCGAGGGCAAGATCCTCGCGAAGCTCGGCGTCGGTGGCGCGAAGGCCGACGCCGTTGACGCGCCGGTCGAGTCGATCGCTCCGAAGCTCGCGGAGCGCAAGGGCGCGTGACGGACGCACCCGACCACGGCGAGGGCCTGGCACCGGTCACCGACCTGTTCGGTGCCCGGTCCCGCCGTGGTCGCCCCGCGCCGGACACGGATCCGGACGGACCGCAGGACGTCGAGGCGACGTCGCCGCCCGACGACGATCCGGCGACCGACGACACGGCCACCGGACTCCGCCCCGTGTCCGTGCCCGAGGTCGACGACTCCGCCGACGCCCCGGAGGTCGTGCCGCTGCGCGGGCAGCACGCCCAGGCCGAGTGGCTGTCGCCCGTCGTCGGCGACGGCTCGGGACGGAGCGCGCGCGCCGAACAGCGCGGGTACGACTCCGACACGGCGGACGCCACGGGCGCCTCGGTGTTCGCCATCCGCAGCGGTGACGAGATCGACCCGGCCGACGCGCCGCGGCCGATCGACGAGCAGCGTGCCGACGCCGAGCGGGTGAGCATGCGCGCACTCGGGCGCAAGGGCGTGAGCGAGTCCGAGATGCGGAAGCTCCTCGGCGGACAGGACCTCGACGCCGACGTCGTGGAGCACGAGGTCGCCCGGCTCGTCCGCGTCGGCCTGCTCGACGACGTCGCGCTCGCGACCGACCTGGTCGACCGGCTCCACGAACGCAAGGGGCTCGGGCGGCAGGGCGTGGTCGCGGAACTCCGTCGCCGCGGCATCGACCAGGCGGCGATCAACGCCGCCCTCGACGCGGCGGAGGACGACGCCGACGACGAGTTCGTGCGGGCGATCGAGCTCGCGCAGAAGCGTGCCGGGCAGCTCCGCGGGCTCGACCGTGCGACCGCCGAACGCCGGCTCAGCGGGTTCCTCATGCGCAAGGGCTACGGGTCGGGCGTCGTGCGGGTTGCCGTGCAGCGTGCCCTCGACGGACCGTCCCGCCGGCCGCCGTCCGGTGGCGGCAGCGTCCGCTTCGAGTAGCGCCGTCGGGGGCTGCGGCCGACCTACACTGGACGATCATGGCCACCGTCGCAGCCCGCCCCCGCACCTACGAGGTCCGCACCCACGGGTGCCAGATGAACGTGCACGACTCCGAGCGTCTGAGCGGGTCGCTCCAGGCGGCGGGGTACGTGGCAGCGGACGGCGGCCAGGCGGACGTCGTCGTGATCAACACGTGCGCGGTGCGCGAGAACGCGGACAACCGCCTCTACGGCAACCTCGGGCAGCTCGCGGGCATCAAGCGCGAGCACCCCGGCATGCAGATCGCGGTCGGCGGGTGCCTGGCGCAGAAGGACAAGAACGTCATCCTCGAGAAGGCGCCCTGGGTGGACGTCGTCTTCGGCACGCACAACATGGGGTCGCTGCCGACGCTCCTCGAGCGGGCACGGCACAACGACGAGGCGCAGATCGAGATCCTCGAGGCCCTCGACGTCTTCCCGTCGACGCTGCCGACGAAGCGCGACTCGACGCACAGCGGGTGGGTGTCCATCTCGGTCGGGTGCAACAACACGTGCACGTTCTGCATCGTGCCGTCGCTCCGGGGCAAGGAGAAGGACCGCCGTCCGGGTGACGTGCTCGCCGAGATCCAGGCGCTCGTCGACGACGGTGCCGTCGAGGTGACGCTGCTCGGGCAGAACGTGAACTCGTACGGCGTCGAGTTCGGCGACCGGCAGGCCTTCGGCAAGCTGCTCCGCGCCGCCGGCCAGATCGAGGGGCTCGAGCGCGTCCGCTTCACGAGCCCGCACCCGGCCGCCTTCACCGACGACGTGATCGACGCGATGGCGGAGACGCCGAACGTCATGCCGCAGCTGCACATGCCCCTGCAGTCCGGCTCCGACCGGATCCTCAAGGCCATGCGCCGCAGCTACCGCAGCGAGCGGTTCCTCGGCATCCTCGACCGCGTGCGTGCCCGGATCCCGCACGCCGCCATCTCGACGGACATCATCGTCGGCTTCCCCGGTGAGACGGAGGAGGACTTCGCGGACACGCTCCGCGTCGTCGAGCAGTCGCGGTTCGCGTCGGCCTTCACCTTCCAGTACTCCATCCGCCCGGGCACCCCCGCGGCGACGATGCCCGACCAGCTGCCGAAGGAGGTCGTGCAGGAGCGCTACGACCGGCTCATCGCGCTGCAGGACCGGATCACCGCCGAGGAGCACGCGAAGCAGGTCGGTCGGAGCGTGGAGGTCCTCGTCGCGACCGGCGAGGGCAAGAAGGACGACACGACGCACCGGCTGTCCGGACGCGCCGAGGACTCCCGACTCGTGCACTTCGCCGTCCCGCAGGGGTCCGACGTGCCCCGCCCCGGCGACGTCGTCACCGTCGAGGTCACGCGAGCGGCCCCGCACTTCCTCATCGCCGACAACGACGGGCCGCTGCGGATCCGCCGCACCCGGGCGGGCGACGCGTGGGACCGGGCCGAGGCCGAGAGCTGCGGCGTGCCCACCCCCGCCGCGGCGGGCGCGGGTCCGCGCCCGGTGTCGCTCGGCCTGCCGAGCCTCCGTGTCGGGCGCTGAGGCGGCAGCGGCGACGGCGGGCCGGGACGAACTGCCGGACCTGATCGCCGTCGTCGGTGCGACCGGCACGGGCAAGTCCGAGGTCGCCCTGACGATCGCCGAGTACCTCCGGGACGCCGGTCGCCCCGCCGAGATCGTCAACGCCGATGCGATGCAGCTGTACCGCGGCATGGACATCGGCACCGCGAAGCTGTCGGAGGACGAACGCCGCGGCATCGTGCACCACCAGCTCGACGTGCTCGACGTCACGGACGAGGCGAGCGTCGCCGCGTACCAGCGCGACGCCCGGGCGGACGTCGAGCGGATCACCGCGGGCGGCGGCACGGCGGTGCTCGTCGGGGGCAGCGGCCTGTACGTCTCCGCGGTCCTCTTCGACCTCGCGTTCCCGGGGACCGACCCGGAGCTCCGCGCCGAACTCGAGCGCGAGCACGCCGAGCACGGACCGAACGCGCTCCTCGCACGGCTCCGCGCCCTCGACCCGGCCGCCGCCGCCGAGGTCGACGTGCGCAACCCGCGTCGCCTCGTCCGCGCCGTCGAGATCGCGAGCCGGTCCGAGGTCGTGACCCCGCGCCTCCCGTCCGCGCCGCGTCCCTGGCGAGCCGCCCGGGTGGTGCACCTGCACCGCGAGCGGAGCGAGCTCGTCGCGTCGCTCCACGAGCGCGCCGCACGCATGTTCCGGGACGGGCTCGTCGACGAGGTGGACGCCCTGCGGGCCGACGGGCTCGAACAGGGGCGCACCGCGCGGGCCGCGATCGGGTACTCGCAGGCGCTCGACGTCCTGCACGGCCGGGCGACGACGGAGCAGGCCGTCGACGCGACCGCCGTCGCCACCCGGAAGTACGCCCGCCGGCAGGTCTCCTGGTTCAAGCGGTACGACGCCGAGGTGCTCGACGTCAGCGGGACCGACGTCGCCGGGCTGCGGGCCGCGGCCCGTAGGATCGTGCCGTGACCGAGCTGCACTTCACGAAGGGCCAGGGGACGGGCAACGACTTCGTCCTGTTCGCCGACCCCGACGCCACGGTCGACCTGACCCCGGAGCGCATCCGCGCCATCGCCGACCGGCGCTTCGGCGTCGGCGCCGACGGGGTCATCCGCGCGGTGCGCTCCGACGCGATCCCGGAGGGGCGCCCGCTCGTCGCCGTCGAGCCCGCCGCGACCTGGTTCATGGACTACCACAACGCCGACGGCTCGGTCGCCGAGATGTGCGGCAACGGCATCCGTGTCTTCGCCCGGTACCTCACCGAGTCCGGGCTCGTCGACCTCGCACCGGGGGAGACCCTCACGGTCGGCAGCCGCAAGGGGCTCGTCGACGTGCAGCGCACGACGAACGGCTTCTCGGCCGACCTCGGCCGGTGGGACCTCGGGATCGAGGGCGGCGGCGCGGACGACGTCATGGTCCGGGCGAAGGAGCTCGACGGTGCGCGGCCCGGGATCGGCATCGACGTCGGCAACCCGCACGTGGTCGTCGCCGTCGCGACCGAGGACGAGCTCGCCGAGGTCGACCTGACCTACGTGCCCGTGCTCGACCCGGCGCCGGCGGCCGGGGCGAACGTCGAATTCGTGCTGCCGGGCGACCCGCTCGTCAAGGACGGGGTCGGCGAGATCACCATGCGCGTGCACGAGCGCGGGAGCGGCGAGACGCTGTCCTGCGGGACGGGCGCGGTCGCGGCGGCGCTCGCGACGCGGTACTGGGCGGGGTCGTCGGCGCCGGACACCTGGCGTGTGCGGGTGCCGGGCGGGGTGGTCACCGTGCGGATGTTCGCGGCGGAGGACGGCGAGCACGTGGCGCTCGCCGGGCCGGCGGAGCTGGTGTTCTCGGGCGACCTGACGGTCTGAGACCACGGCGCCGGGGCCCGGCGTCGGTGCTGCTGCCGCGTCGGTGACCCGGTGCCCGTGCACCCCGGTGCCCGTGCACCCCGGTGCCCGTGCACCCCCGGTGTCGGTGCGCCCTGGTCCCAGTGCTACGGCGCCGTGCGGTGGACCCGGATGACGCGGAAGCCCTTGTCCGTCGTCGCCCGTGCGACCTGGAAGCCGTCGTCGAGCGTCTCCCGCAGCCACCGCTGCAGGGAGTCCCCGCCGAGGTCCTTCGACACGACGAGCCAGGCGTCCCCGCCGACCTCGAGCCGGGGGAGCCAGGTCAGCAGGATCGCGTGCAGCTCGTCCTTGCCCACGCGGATGGGCGGGTTGGACCAGATCGTCCGGAACCGCAGGTCCGCCGGGACCTCGTCGGGCAGGGCGACGGTCACGTTCGTCGCGCCGGCGGCGGCGGCGTTCGCCCGCGCCAGACCGAGCACCCGCTGGTTGACGTCGACACCCCACACGGCGGCACCGGGCGACTCCAGCGCCATCTTGATCGCGATCGGTCCCCAGCCGCAGCCGACGTCGAGCAGCGCGCCCTCGGCCGCCGGCGGCGGTACCGAGCCGAGCAGGACCCGCGTCCCGCGGTCGAGGCCGTCCGGGCTGAAGACTCCGGCGGCGGTCGACAGGGTGAGCGGTCGACCGGCGAGCGTGACGTGCACCTGGCGCTCCCGCACCTCCGACGAGGGATCGGCGGAGAAGTAGTGGTCGTTCGCCATGGAAGAACCGTACCGGTGCACCCGTGTGTCCCGGGCGTGGCGGCGGTACCCTGTGGAGAAGATGACGGAAACCACCATGAACGACGGACGATCCGACGACAGCGCCGAAGGTGTCGTGGAACGCGTCCTCCGCAATGCCGAGACCCGGGCGACGTCGGCGATCTTCGCTCCGGCCCAGGCCATCCAGACACGATCGGTCGACGAGCACGGCTGGTCCGGCGACGGCGACCAGTACGAGCGTGAGGACCGGGCGGCCCTGCGCCGCGTCACCGGTCTCTCCACCGAGCTCGAGGACGTCACCGAGGTCGAGTACCGGCAGCTCCGGCTCGAGCGGGTCGTCCTCATCGGCGTCTACCCCCAGGGCGACGCGCAGGACGCCGAGAACTCCCTGCGCGAGCTGGCCGCACTCGCCGAGACCGCGGGCGCCGTGGTGCTCGACGGCCTGCTGCAGCGCCGACCGAACCCCGACCCCGCCACGTACCTCGGCAAGGGCAAGGCCGAGGAGCTCGCGATGGTCGTCAAGGCCACCGGGGCCGACACGGTCGTGGCCGACACCGAGCTCGCGCCGTCGCAGCGCCGTGCGCTGGAGGACGTGGTGAAGGTCAAGGTGATCGACCGCACCGCGGTCATCCTCGACATCTTCAGCCAGCACGCCACGACCCGCGAGGGCAAGGCGCAGGTCGAACTCGCGCAGCTCCAGTACCTCCTCCCGCGTCTGCGCGGTTGGGGTGAGTCGATGTCCCGCCAGGCCGGTGGTCAGGTCTCGGGCGGTGCGGGCATGGGTTCGCGTGGTCCCGGTGAGACGAAGATCGAGCTCGACCGCCGCCGCATCAACACGCGCATGTCGAAGCTGCGTCGGCAGATCGCCGGCTTCCGTCCGGCGCGCGAGGCCAAGCGCGCGGACCGGCACCGCAACGAGGTGCCGAGCGTCGCGATCGCCGGCTACACGAACGCCGGCAAGTCGTCGCTGCTGAACCGGCTGACGAGCGCGGGCGTGCTCGTGCAGAACCAGCTGTTCGCCACGCTCGACGCCACCGTGCGCCGCACCGAGAGCAGCGCCGGCCGCGAGTTCACGTTCGTCGACACCGTCGGCTTCGTGCGGAACCTCCCGCACCAGCTCGTCGAGGCCTTCCGGTCCACCCTCGAGGAGGTCGGCGAGGCCGACGTCATCGTGCACGTGGTGGACGGGTCGCACCCGGACCCCGCCGCGCAGCTCGCGACGGTCCGCGACGTGATGGGCGACGTCGGTGCGCGGGACATCCCCGAGGTCGTCGCGTTCAACAAGGCGGACCTGATCGACGAGGCGCAGCGCCTCGTGCTCGTCGGGCTCGTGCCGGACGCGGTGTTCGTGTCCGCCCGCACGGGCGAGGGCGTCCCCGAGCTGCTCGCCGCGATCGAGGCGCGTCTGCCCGAACCGGACGTCGAGCTCACCGTCGTGGTGCCGTACGACCGCGGTGACCTCGTGTCCTCGCTGCACGACGCGGGCGCGGTCGAGTCCACCGACTACGTCGAGGACGGCACGCGACTGCGGGTGCGGGTCTTCCAGCGGCAGGTCGCCGAGCTCGACCCGTTCGTGGTCGCGCCGGTCGCGACGGCGTAGTCCCGCAGACGGTCGCGCCGCACCCCCGGCCGGGAGGCACGGGTCGGCTCCGGCGCGCCGGCCCGGCCGCTGGGCGGTGCGGTGCGGTCGCCTGCTCACGTCGCGCCGCCGGACGGTCCGGCGTGACTGCGCACAACGCGGAGCAGCCCGCGCCACGGAAGTCCGTGGCGCGGGCTGCTCCGCGTCGTTCCGGCGTCAGATCGAGCGCAGGACCGCCACGACCTTGCCGAGCACGGTGGCCGCGTCGCCGAGGATCGGCTCGAACGCGGTGTTCCGAGGGAGCAGCCACGTGTGGCCGTCCCGCTGGCGGAAGACCTTCACGGTCGCTTCCTCGTCGAGCATCGCGGCGACGATGTCCCCGTTGTCCGCCGTCTGCTGCGAGCGGACGACCACCCAGTCCCCGTCGCAGATCGCGGCGTCGATCATCGACTCGCCCACGACCTTGAGCATGAAGAGGTCGCCCGTCCCGACGAGCTGACGGGGGAGCGGCACGATCTCGTCGACGTGCTGCTCGGCCGTGATCGGGACACCGGCCGCGATCCGCCCGACCAGCGGCACGAGGGTCGTCGCGTCGACGTCGGGGGTGTCGACGTCCGGGGTGGGCTCGTCGACGAGGACCTCGAGCGCACGGGGTCGGTTCGGGTCGCGGCGGATCCACCCGCCCAGCTCGAGCTGCCCGAGCTGGTGCGAGACGCTCGACAGCGACGACAGTCCGGCGGCGTCGCCGATCTCGCGCATGCTCGGCGGGTAGCCCCGGCTGGCGATCGACGCGCGGATCGCGTCGAGGATCGCCTGCTGCTTCGCCGTCAACGGCTTCTGGACCCGCAGTTCGTCCGCCACGTCGTGTCGCCCTTCGTCGGTGCCGGGCGGTCGGGCGGGAATGTCGGTGGTCCCCGCTTGACTCGTCCCAGTCGATCGAAACAGTATCCGACCGGCGCAGGCCGGACAAACACCTGTTCGAGCGTGTCGGCAAGAAATCCCGCACAGATTCCTTCCTGGGACTTGTGTGGGGTCGGATTCGAAACTATGTTCGGTACACGACTTCGGTTCCTCCGAACGGGAAGGCAAGAACGACATGAGCACCATCGCCATCGCTGACCAGCGCACCGCGACGCCCGCCGTCCGTACGCGCCTGCGCATCACGCGCCGCGGCCGCATCGTCCTGACGACGCTCGTCGCGCTCCCGGTCTTCGTGATCGTCGCCCTGTCCGTGCTCAACGGCGGTCAGGCCTCGGCCGGAGACTCCTCCCGCGCCGGCGAGCCCGTGCACTTCGACACCGTGACGATCCAGCCGGGCGAGACGCTCTGGCAGCTCGCCGAGGAGACCGCGCCCCAGGCCGACCCGCGCGACTTCGTGCAGGACGTCGTGAGCCTCAACGCGCTGGACGGCTCCTCGCTGCAGGCCGGCGAGCAGATCGCCATCCCCGCGAAGTACACGACGGGCGACTGACCGCAGCCCCCAGCCCGGCGGACCCTGGCCGGCACGGCCCACCGTCCGGACGGCCGGTCGCCGCACACGGGGCCCGGCCTACGATGGATCGGTGGCAACCTCGCTCGAAGACCTCCCGATCCGCGACGACCTCCGTGGGCAGAGCCCCTACGGCGCTCCGCAGAAGCACGTGCGTGTGCAGCTCAACGTCAACGAGAACACGCATCCCGTGCCCGAGGACGTCGCCGAGGACATCGTGGCCTCGATCCGGCAGGCCCTGGCCACCGTCAACCGGTACCCGGACCGCGAGTTCACCGAGCTGCGTCGGTCGCTGACCGCGTACCTGAACGGCGGCCTCACGGCGGACCAGCAGCTGACCCCGGAGCAGCTCTGGGCGGCGAACGGGTCCAACGAGGTCCTGCAGCAGCTCCTCCAGGCCTTCGGCGGTCCTGGCCGCTCGGTGCTCGGCTTCCCGCCCACGTACTCGATGCACTCGATCCTCGCCGCCGGCACCGGCACGCGGTGGATCGCGGCGCAGCGCGACGACGAGTTCCGCATCGCCCCGGAGACGGTGGTCGCGGCCATCGCCGAGCACCGTCCGGACATCGTCTTCCTCTGCGGCCCGAACAACCCCACGGGCACCCCGCTCGACATCGAGACGATCCGTGCCGCCTACGACGCGACGGACGGCATCGTCATGGTCGACGAGGCCTACGCGGAGTTCATGCCCGCCGACGCGCCGAGCGCCATCACCCTGCTGCCGGGACGACCGCGACTGGTCGTGTCCCGCACGATGAGCAAGGCCTTCGCGTTCGCCGGTGCCCGCGTCGGCTACCTGGCTGCCGACCCGGCGGTGGTCGACGCCCTCCGACTCGTCCGCCTGCCGTACCACCTGTCCGCGCTCACCCAGGCCGCCGCGATCGCCGCGCTCCGGCACGCCCCGGCGATGCTCGCGATGGTCGACGACATCAAGCGCCAGCGTGACCGGATGGTCACCGAGCTCGGGGCGATGGGGTACCGCACCTACGAGACGTGGTCGAACTTCGTGCTCTTCGGTGGTGTCGCGGACCCGAACGCCGCGTTCGAGGCGCTCCTCGAGCAGGACGTCATCGTCCGCGACCTCGGCATCCCGAACCACCTGCGGGTGAGCGCGGGGACCGAGGAGGAGACCACGGCGTTCCTCGAGGCCATGCGCCGCGTGGCCGCCGTGCAGCCGCCGGTTAGGGTTGACGCATGACCGCCCGCACCGCCTCGATCAGCCGGAGCACGAGCGAGTCGAGCATCGAGCTGTCGCTCGACCTGGACGGCACCGGTTCGTCCGACGTCTCGACGAGCGTGCCGTTCTTCGACCACATGCTGACCGCCTTCAGCAAGCACTCGCTGATCGACCTGCGGGTGCGGTCGACCGGGGACACCGACATCGACGTGCACCACACCGTCGAGGACACCGGCATCGTGCTCGGGCAGGCCCTCAAGCAGGCACTCGGCGACCGGTCGGGCATCGGTCGCTACGGCGATGCGCTCGTCCCGCTCGACGAGGCCCTGGCGCAGGCCGTGGTCGACGTGTCCGGCCGTCCGTTCCTCGTGCACTCGGGCGAGCCCGACGGCTTCGAGTTCCACCGCATCGGCGGCCACTTCACCGGGTCGATGGTCCGGCACGTGTTCGAGGCGATCACGTTCAACGCCGGGATCACCGTGCACGTCCGCGTCCTCGGCGGTCGCGACCCGCACCACATCGCCGAGGCGGAGTTCAAGGCCTTCGCCCGGGCGATGCGCCGCGCCGTCGAACTCGACCCGCGCGTCGACGGCATCCCGTCCACGAAGGGCGCACTGTGAGCGCCAGGCCGAACGTCGTCGTCCTCGACTACGGGTCGGGCAACGTCCACTCGGCGGCGAAGGCGCTCGAGCGCGCGGGTGCCGACGTGACGCTCACCGCCGACAAGCAGGAGGCCCTGCGCGCGGACGGCCTGCTCGTCCCTGGCGTGGGCGCGTTCGCCGCGGTCGTCGACCAGCTCGAGGGGGTGCGCGGCGGCGAGATCGTCGACCACCGCCTGGCCGGCGGGCGGCCGGTGCTCGGCATCTGCGTCGGCATGCAGGTCATGTTCGCCCGCGGTGTGGAGCGCGGCGCGGACGTCGAGGGCCTCGGCCAGTGGCCGGGCACCGTCGAGGAGATCCGGGCCGAGGTGCTGCCGCACATGGGGTGGAACACCGTCCAGGCACCGGAGGACTCCGTGCTGTTCGACGGCCTGCACGACGAGCGCTTCTACTTCGTGCACTCCTACGGCGTCACCGACTTCCCGCTCGACGCCTACGGCCCCTTCCGCGCCCCGCGGCTGACGTGGGCCGAGCACGGGCAACGCTTCGTCGCGGCGGTCGAGAACGGCCCGCTCACCGCGACCCAGTTCCACCCCGAGAAGTCCGGCGAGCCGGGCATCCGGCTGCTCCGCAACTGGGTCGACTCGCTCTGACCCGTCTGCCGCGAACCGACACGGGACCGGCACCGCGTCCGACGCGACGGCACCGCCGGAGCCGAGCCGTGCCTCCCGGCCGCTCCCGACCACCCGCGTGACCGCACCAGCAACAGAACCGACAGGACCATGACCGACCTCACCGCCACCCCGCCCCTCGTCCTGCTGCCCGCCGTCGACGTCGTCGACGGTCAGGCGGTCCGCCTCACGCAGGGCGAGGCCGGCAGCGAGACCGCGTACGGCGACCCGGTCGCCGCGGCCCGCACCTGGCGTGACCAGGGTGCCGAGTGGATCCACCTCGTCGACCTCGACGCGGCGTTCGGCCGCGGCGACAACCGCCGGCTGATCGCGAAGGCGGTCCACGAGGTCGAGGGCGTCTCGGTCGAGCTGTCCGGCGGCATCCGCGACGACGCCTCGCTGGAGGCCGCGCTCGCGACCGGGGCCGCCCGCGTCAACCTCGGCACCGCCGCGCTCGAGAAGCCGCAGTGGGCGGCGCGCGTCATCGGCGAGTACGGCGAGCAGATCGCCGTCGGCCTGGACGTCCGCGGCACCACCCTGGCGAGCCGCGGGTGGACCGAGGACGCCGGCGACCTGTGGGAGGTGCTCGACCGTCTCGAGGCCGCCGGGTGCGCCCGGTACGTCGTCACCGACGTCACGAAGGACGGCACGCTGCAGGGGCCGAACGTCGAGCTCCTCCGCGAGGTCTGCGACCGCACCGACCAGCCCGTCGTCGCTTCCGGCGGGATCTCGACGCTCGACGACCTCCGTGCCCTGCGCGAGCTCGTGCCGCACGGCCTCGAGGGTGCGATCATCGGCAAGGCCCTGTACTCCGGCGCGTTCACCCTGCCGGCCGCCCTCGACATCGCGTCGGAGTAGCCGCGGTGGCGGGCATCTCGAACGGGCGCGGCACCGGACCCGAGGCGCCGGAGCCGGGCGCGACCGACGACGCCCACACCCCGGGCGGCGCCGCCGACTCGGCGGGGAACCCCTGGGCGGGACGGACGTTCGACGCCCACGACGACGCCTACGCGGACGACGACGGCCTGGCCGACCCGGCACTCGTCGCCGCGATCACGGCCCTGCAGCAGGGCGGGTCCCAGGCCGCGGTCGTCGAGGCGCTGCGCGGGGCCCGGCTGCTCATCCCGCTCGTCGCCGAGGCCGGTGACGTCGGGCACACCGCCGAGGGGAAGCTCGTCGACAAGACGCAGGAGCTGTCGATCGTCACGGTCGCCGGACCCGACGGCCGCAGCGTGATGCCCGCGTTCACCTCGGCCGAGGCGATGCGCTCCTGGGACGCGACCGCACGACCGGTGCCGGCGGACGCACGCCGCGTGGCGATGGCCGCGGCGAGCGAGGAGACGCAGCTCGTCGTCCTCGACCCGACGGCACCGACCGAGTTCGTCCTACGCCGGCCCGCGGTGTGGGCGATCGGGCAGGACCTGCCGTGGACGCCCTGCTTCGAGGACCCGGAGGTGGGGCAGGCGTTCGCCGACTCCGTCGCCGACGAACCGGCGGTCGCCCGCGTCGAGCTGTCGCCCGGCGACCCCCTCGGCCGCTTCGCGGGCGCCGAACTGACCGTCGGGTTGGCGCTGCACCCCGGACTCGACCAGGCGGACGTGCAGGCCCTGGTCGGCCGGCTGCAGCAGCGCTGGACGGCAGACGCCGTGATCGCCGACCGGGTGGACAGCATGCGGGTGGCGCTGCGGCGAGCGTGACGCCGGTCCGGGCCCGGACGGGGGGCGCGACTCGCGTCCGACGGTCCGGCTGCGGTCCGGTGGTCCGACGGTCCGGTGACGCGGCGCCGCGGCGGTGCGGCCCGGGCCGGGCAGGGCACGCCGGTACGATGACCGGGTGAGGACGAACCCGACGAGCACCCCCGGCACCGGCGAGACCCCGGTCGGCCCCACCGGTCGGCCCGTGCGGCAGTTCCCCGTGCCCGAGGAACTCGACGGTCACGGCCCGGCTCGCATCATCGCGCTCTGCAACCAGAAGGGCGGCGTCGGCAAGACCACGACGTCCATCAACCTCGGCGCCGCGCTCGCCGAGTACGGCCGCAAGGTCCTCGCCGTCGACTTCGACCCGCAGGGCGCCCTGTCCGCCGGCCTCGGCGTCCGCACGCACGACATCCCGACGGTCTACGACCTGCTCATGGGCGCCGTGAAGGACCCGCGCGAGGTCATCCAGCCGACGAACGTGCCGATGCTCGACGTCATCCCCGCGAACATCGACCTGTCCGCGGCCGAGGTGCACCTCGTGAACGAGGTCGCCCGCGAGCAGATCCTCGCGAGCGTGCTCCGCAAGGTGTCGAACGACTACGACCTCATCCTCGTCGACTGCCAGCCGTCGCTCGGCCTGCTCACCGTCAACGCGCTCACCGCGGCGCACGGCGTCCTCATCCCGCTCGAGTGCGAGTTCTTCGCCCTGCGCGGCGTCGCGCTCCTCATCGAGACGATCGACAAGGTGCGCGACCGCCTCAACCCCGCCCTGCGGCTCGACGGCATCCTCGCGACCATGTACGACTCGCGCACCCTGCACTCCCGCGAGGTCATGGAGCGCGTCGTCGAGACCTTCGACGACCACGTGCTCGACACGGTCATCGGCCGGACCGTCAAGTTCCCGGACGCCACCGTCTCGGCACGTCCGATCACGCAGACGGCACCCGAGCACGCCGCGGCGCACGCCTACCGGGCGCTCGCCAGGGAGCTCGTCGAGCGTGGCGCCGTCGCCTGACGCGACCACGCCGTCCGGCTTCCGGGTCCGGCTGCGCAACTTCGACGGCCCGTTCGACCTGCTGCTGTCGCTGATCACGAAGCACGAGCTCGACATCACCGAGGTGTCGCTCGGCGCGGTCACCGGCGAGTTCATCCAGTACGTGCGCCAGGCGGAGTCCGCCGACGAGCTCGACGAGGCCAGCGAGTTCCTCGTCGTCGCCGCGACCCTGCTCGACCTGAAGATCGCCGGGCTCCTGCCGCAGGGCGAACTCGTCGACGCCGAGGACGTCGCCCTGCTCGAGGCCCGCGACCTGCTGTTCGCCCGGCTCCTGCAGTACCGGGCGTTCAAGCAGGCCGCCGAGTGGTTCGGGGAGCAGTGGCAGCAGGAGTCCCGCCGCCACGTCCGCCGGGTGCGGCTCGAGGAGCGCTTCCGAGCGCGGACGCCCGAGCTCGTGTGGACCCTGTCCGTGCAGGACTTCGCGGCGATCGCGACGCTCGCGTTCGCCCCGCGGGAGATCCCGACGGTCGGACTCGACCACCTGCACGCGCCGCTCGTGAGCATCCGCGAGCAGGCCGCGATCGTCGTGTCGATCCTCCGGACCCGTGCCGACGAGGACGTCTCGTTCCGCGAGCTGGTCGCCGGTGTCTCGGAGACGGGTATCGTGGTGGCTCGCTTCCTGGCGATCCTCGAGCTGTACCGGAACGCGTCGATCTCGTTCGAACAGCTCGAACCGCTGGGGGAGCTGACACTCCGGTGGACCGCCGAGGACTGGTCCGAGGAGAGCCTCGCGAACCTGGGAGCCGACTATGACGGATGACGCACGCGCCGCCGCCTCGAGCGCCGAACCCGGGGGAGCGGACGAGGTCGCCGACGCCCGCGCGATCGAGCAGGAGCTGCGCGACGCCGGCCACGCCCGCACGGAGCTCCCGGTCGACCGTCAGCTCGAGGCGATCCTCATGATCGCCGACGAGCCCCAGTCGCTGGTGTCACTCGGCGCCGCGGTCGGCGCGCCGGTCCCGGCCGTGCGCCAGGCGATCGAGCGGCTCGTCGCGGACTTCGACGGCGTGGCCGGCACCGTGCGCCGCGGGTTCGAGCTCCGCGAGGTCGGTGGCGGCTGGCGCTTCTACGTCCGCCGGGAGCTCGACGTCGTCGTCGAGCAGTTCGTCGAGGCGGAGCGCCCGGCACGGCTGTCGCAGGCGGCCCTCGAGACCCTGGCGGTCGTCGCCTACAAGCAACCGATCACCCGGTCGCAGATCGCGTCGATCCGCGCGGTGAACGTCGACGGGGTCGTCCGCACCCTCGTCGCGCGCGGCCTCATCGAGGAGTCGTTCACCGACGCCGAGACCGGCGCCATCAACTACGTCACGTCCGACCTGCTGCTCCAGCAGCTCGGCATCAACTCGCTCGACGAGCTGCCGCTCATCTCGCCCCTCCTCGAGGACGGCGTCGGCGGCTTCGAGCAGAACGAAGGGATCCCCGATGGCCGCGTATGAGGACGAACGACGAGGAGGCGCCCGACGGTCGGGTCGCGACGGCGGGTCGGGTCGCGACGGCGGGTCGGGTCGCGACGGTGGCCGGACGGGAGGCACGCCCCGCGACCGCGACGGCGGCTCCGCTCGTGCGGGTGGCCGGTCAGGTGACGACCGCGGTGGGTACCGGGGGCGCGACGAGCGGTCCGGTGGGACCGGCGGTGAGTACCGCGGGCGCGACGAGCGTCCGGGCGGCGCCCGGGGCAGCGACGACCGTGGTGGGTACCGGGGGCGCGACGAGCGGTCCGGTGGAGCCGGCGGCGGGTACCGGGGGCGCGACGATCGTTCCGGCGGCGGGTACCGGGGCGGCGACGACCGAGGTGGGTACCGGGGGCGCGACGAGCGGTCCGGTGGGACCGGCGGCGGGTACCGGGGCGGCGAGGACCGCGATGGGTACCGCGGGCGTGACGACCGTTCCAGCGGCGGGTACCGGGGCGGCGACGACCGTGGTGGGTACCGCGGGCGCGACGACCGTTCCGGTGGTGCCCGGGGCAACGACGACCGTGGTGGGTACCGCGGCCGTGACGACCGTTCCGGTGGGACCGGTGGTGGGTACCGCGGTCGTGACGACCGTCCGGCCGGCGCCCGTGGCGGCGACGACCGGGGCGGGTACCGGGGTCGTGATGATCGCGGCACCGGCGGGTACCGGGGCGGCGACGACCGTGGTGGGTACCGCGGGCGGGACGACCGACCGGGTGGTGACCGCGGCCGCTTCGTGAGTCGCGACGACGACCGCCGCGGCGGGGACGGCGGGTTCGTCCGCCGCGAGGACGACCGCTCCACGAGCGGGTACCGCGGCCGCGACGACCGCGGGCGCGACGACCGCAGGGGCGGCGGCCGTGACCGCGACGACCGCGGCGGGTACCGCGGGCGTGACGACCGGGGTGCCGGTGCCTCCCGTGGGCGTGACGACCGTCGTGACGACCGGCGCGACGACCGGCGCGATGACCGCCGCCGCGACCCGGCGCGCGAGGACCGCCGGACCCCGGACGGTCGACCGAGCACCGTCTGGCACAACGGCCGCCGCTACGTCGGTGGCACGACGACCGCGCGCAACGGCGACCGCCCCGGTGGCGCGGGTGCTCGGGGAGCAGCAGGTGCTCGGGCAGCCGGACCCCGCGGCGCCGACGCCCGCACGACGCCGCGCCCTGCGGGCGCGCGCGACGAGCACGGCGCACCGCTGGAGGGCACGCCGGAGCGTCCGATCATCCCGGACTGGGACGCGACGGAGGGGAGCGCGCCCACCGGGGGCGAGCCGAGCCTCCAGGCCGACGGTGAGCGCCTGCAGAAGGTCATCGCCGCTGCGGGCGTGGCGTCCCGCCGGGTGGCGGAGAACCTGATCGTCGAGGGTCGCGTGACCGTCAACGGCGAGGTCGTCGACGCCCTCGGGCGTCGGGTCGACCCGGAGTCCGACGCGATCGCGGTGGACGGCGTGCCGGTGCAGGTCGACACCTCGCGGCGGTACGTGCTCCTCAACAAGCCGACCGGGATCGTGTCGAGCCTGCAGGACGAGCGGGGCCGGCGCGACCTGTCCGAGTTCGTCGACCGGTACGAGGAACGGCTGTTCAACGTCGGCCGGCTCGACGCGGAGACCTCGGGGCTGCTGCTCCTGACGAACGACGGCGACCTGGCGCACGTGCTGGCCCACCCGTCGTTCGGCGTCGCGAAGACGTACATCGCGAAGGTCGCGGGCAACGTCAACCCGGGTACCGTGCAGCGACTCCTCGACGGCGTCGAGCTCGAGGACGGACCGATCGCCGCGGACAAGGTGCGGTTGCTCGAGTCGGCGCGCGGCGAGTCGCTCGTCGAGGTCACCCTGCACTCGGGGCGCAACCGCATCGTCCGCCGCATGCTCGAGGCCGTCGACCACCCGGTGCTCGAACTCGTCCGGCGTTCCTTCGGACCGCTGCAGCTCGGCTCGCTGCCGGTCGGCCGGGTCCGTGAGCTGTCGACGGTCGAGCTCGGTGCACTCCTGCGCATCGCCCGCGAGGCGCAGGTCGCTCCACAGGGCGCCGGGGACGAGGAGACCACCGACTGAGGCGTCGGTAGGCTGACCGCGTGACCGACGCCCCCGCCCCGCTCGCCGAACCGGACATCGACCGGCGGCTCCGCGGACCCGTCCGGGTCGTCGGGGCCGGGCTCCTCGGGGCCTCCATCGGGCTCGCCCTGCGCGAGAAGGGCGTCGACGTGGTCCTCGATGACGTGTCGCCGGCCGCGCTGGCGCTCGCCGTGGACTACGGCGCCGGTCGTCGTCCCGCAGCGGGCGACGAGCCGGAGCTCGTGGTCGTGGCGGTGCCCCCGGACGTCGTGGCGACGGTGGTCGAGCGCGAGCTCGCCGCCTTCCCGCGCGCCGTCGTGACGGACGTGGCGAGCGTGAAGACCGGGCCGCTCGAGCGCCTGCGTGCCGCCGGTGCCGACGTCGCGCGCTACATCGGGTCGCACCCGATGGCCGGTCGCGAGCGCAGCGGTCCGACCGCGGCACGGGCCGACCTGTTCGTCGGGCGCCCGTGGGTCATCGCGGGGCACGACGGCATCTCCTACCAGCGGGCCGCGGTGGTCGAGGACCTCGCCCTCGACGTCGGTGCGACGGTGGTGCCCATGGAGCCGAGTGCGCACGACCTCGCGGTCGCCTACGTCTCGCACGCGCCCCAGCTCGTCTCCACCCTCATGGCCGCGCGGCTGCAGGAGGCACCGGACGGGTCGCTCGACCTGGCGGGCGGCGGCGTCCGCGACGTCACCCGCATCGCCGCGAGCGATCCGGGGCTCTGGGTGCAGATCATCGGTGCGAACGCCGCGAACATCCGACCGGTGCTCGCCGACCTGCGCGACGACCTCGACCGGGTGCTCCGAGCACTCGACGACCCGGACGGCCAGGGCTCGCCGCGCACCATCGCCGAGACGATCGCCGCCGGCAACCGCGGTGTCGAGCGCCTGCCGGGCAAGCACGGCACGACCAAGCGCTTCGCCCAGGTAGTCGTCCTCGTCGACGACACCCCGGGCCAGATCGCCGCACTCCTCGCGTTCATCGGGGAGATCGGCATCAACCTCGAGGACATGCGCCTCGAGCACTCACCGGGCGCACCGATCGGCATCGTCGAGGTGGCGGTCGTGCCCGAGCAGGAACAGCGACTCGTCGAAGAGCTCGAGGGTCGCGGATGGAGGATCGCAGCAGCATGGGCCTGAACGACGACACGAACACCGCGCTCGAACAGTCCGGCGTCACCGGCGGACCGGACGGCCCCGACTCCGGGCTGCCGGCCCCGGGCGGCCAGCCCGGACCCATCGGCGGCGGCGACATCGCCGGCGGCCTCGACGGCCAGGGCGGTGGCGAGCCCGGTTCGACGAGCGCACCCGTTCCGTCCGGGCTGCCCCAGGGCGCGTTCGTGGCGAAGACCGTCATCGCGGTGGACGGACCGGCCGGCAGCGGCAAGTCCAGCGTCTCGCGTGCCGCGGCCCGCGCCCTCGGGTTCGGCTACCAGGACACCGGCGCCGCCTACCGTGCCCTCGCGTGGCACGCGCTGCAGCAGGGCGTCGACCTCGACGACCCGTCGGCGGTCCTCGCCAGCTGGGACACCTTCGACTACGCGATCGGCACCGACCCCGACGACTACTTCGTCCGGGTCGGGGACACCGACGTGACCGAGGCCATCCGGACGCCGGAGGTCACGGCCGCGGTGGCGCACATCGCGAAGCTGCCCGAGGTGCGCGAGCGGCTCGTCCAGCTCTTCCGCCAGGTCATGCGGAAGGCGGACGGGCAGGGCATCATCACCGAGGGGCGCGACATCACGACCGTCGTCGCCCCCGACGCCGAGGTCCGGATCCTGCTGACGGCCGACGAGTCGGTTAGGATGGCTCGGCGATCTGCTGAGGTCACGACCCAGTCGGCCGCCGAGACCTCCGCCGCACTCGCTCGCCGGGATGCAGCGGACGCGAAGGTCGTCGACTTCATGAACGCCGCAGACGGTGTCACGACGCTCGACTCCACCGACCTCGACTTCGACCAGACCGTCCAGGCGGTCGTCGACCTGGCCCGAGCGGCCACGCACTGACGCAGACCGGGCGCCGTCCGGTCACACGACCGGGTCGCCCGGTCACCACGGCCGGGTGACCGGCCCGGCCGGGAACGGCCACCGACACCGCGACTCCGGTCGCACACGAGGAACCCCACCATGGCCCAGCAGGACAGCCACGACAACGACGACTTCCCGGAGTACGACGACGCCCTCGGTGAGCGGCTCGCCGGACTCGACGAAGCCGAGGCGGAGCAGCGCGCGAACGCGCTCCGCGTCGGCCTCGACGAGTACGAGCTCGACGAGGAGGACGTCGCGCTCCTCGACGCCGGTGCCCTCGGCGAGGACGGCGTGCACTACCTGCCCGCCTACCCGGTGCTCGCGATCGTCGGTCGCCCGAACGTCGGCAAGTCGGCGCTCGTCAACCGCATCATCGGTCGGCGCGAAGCCGTCGTGCAGGACGTCCCCGGCGTCACGCGCGACCGCGTGAGCTACAAGGCCGAGTGGAACGACAAGCGCTTCACGCTCGTGGACACCGGTGGGTGGGAGCCCGACGCCCGCGGCATCAACGCCTCGGTCGCCGCGCAGGCCGAGGTGGCGGTCGACCTCGCCGACGCCGTGCTCTTCGTCGTCGACGTCACCGTCGGCATCACCGCCACGGACGAGCACGTCGTGAAGATGCTCCGCGGCACCGACCGTCCGGTCATCGTCGTCGCCAACAAGGCGGACGACGAGCGCCGCGACCTCGACGCCTTCGAGCTCTGGAACCTCGGCCTCGGTGAGCCGCACCCGGTCTCGGCGCTGCACGGCCGCGGCGTCGCGGACCTGATGGACCTCATCATCGCGACGCTCCCCGACACGTCGGCCGTCGCCAAGCAGGAGGTCGGCGGTCCCCGTCGCGTCGCGATCCTCGGACGCCCGAACGTCGGCAAGAGCTCGCTGCTCAACAAGGCCGCGGGTGAGGAGCGCGTGGTCGTCAACGACCTCGCCGGCACCACGCGCGACCCGGTGGACGAGCAGATCGAGCTCGGCGGCCGGGTCTGGCGCTTCGTCGACACCGCGGGCATCCGGAAGCGCGTGCACCTGCAGCAAGGCGCAGACTTCTACGCGTCGCTCCGCACCACCGCGGCCCTCGAGAAGGCCGAGGTCGCGGTCGTCGTGCTCGACGTCACCGAGACGATCTCGACGCAGGACCTCCGCATCATCGACCTCGTGCTCGAGTCCGGTCGCGCGCTCGTCCTCGCCTACAACAAGTGGGACCTGCTCGACGACGACCGCCGCCGTTACCTGGAGCGCGAGATCGAGCAGGACCTGGCCCACGTCGCCTGGGCCCCGCGCGTCAACATCTCCGCCCGCACCGGCCGGCACCTCGAGAAGCTCGTGCCCGCGCTCGAGACCGCGCTCGAGTCGTGGGACACCCGCATCCCGACCGGCAAGGTCAACGCCTTCATCGCCGAGCTCGTGCAGGAGCACCCGCACCCCGTCCGCGGTGGCAAGCAGCCCCGCATCCTGTTCGGCACCCAGGCGTCGAGCCAGCCGCCGACGTTCGTGCTCTTCACCTCGGCCTTCCTCGACCCGCAGTACCGACGCTTCATCACGCGTCGGCTCCGCGAGGTCTGGGGCTTCGAGGGGACCCCGATCAACGTCAACATGCGGGTGCGCGAGCGCCGGAAGCGCACGTAGTCGGTCCGGGGCGACGACGTGCGACGGCGAGCACCACGGGGACCGGCGACGGTCCTGGTGGTGCTCGCCGTCGTCGTGGGCGGCGTCGGGATCGCGTGGACGGCCAGCACGCCCCGCGGGGGTGATGCGGTCGTCGACCGACACGCCGGTGTCGACCGCGACCGGGCGCTGACGCGACCGCAGCCGTCGGCGCCGATCGGGGTGTCGAACGCCCTCGGAGCGCCGATCCCGGAGCCGCCGGTCCGAGCCACGCCACGCGACGTCGAGGACTGGGTCGCACGCACGCTGCCGGTCGCCGGGCCGATCCTCCCGGTCGGCGACGACGTCGGCGGGACCGTGCGAATCGAGCGGGTGGGGGACGCGTCGGTGGCCGTCCGCCTGCAGGGCCTCACCGTGCCGCCAGGGCACCGTTCGCTGCGGATCGTGCTGTCCCGCCAGGTCGCCCTCGACACGGCGGCGCTCGCAGCCGCGCACACGCTCACGGCGGTGCCCGCCGTCGCCGGGGACACGTCGATCGTCACCGATCCCACGTCGCTCGAGGCGGACGTCCGGACCGTGGCGGTGCTGGACGACGACTCCGGCGAGGTGCTCGGCGTCGCCCTGCTGGTCCCCGTCGACTGACGTCGCCCGGGCAGCGCCCGGATGCGGCACGATTGACGGGTGAGTCTCCCCGCCCTCGCCGACCGTGTGTGGTGCCGGCTGCACCTCGATCGCCTCGCCGGCGGTCGGCAGGCCGGCTACGTCATCCGCGAGGACATGCTCGCGCACCCGGACACCGTGCGCTCCTTCCGGTGGATCCGGTGGCTGCTCGTCGCCGAGACCGCCGTCGGCCTCGCCGCGATCGTCGTCGCCGTGCTGCTCACCCGTGCCGGGGAGACGGTGGCATGGGCCGTGTGGTTCCGGGCGACGGTCGTGCTGCTCATCACCCTGACGCTCTACGTGTTCGCGTGGCGGGCGCAGCTCGGTTACTACTGGGCGTACCAGCGACTCCGCCTGTTCAGCAGGATCTTCCCGGTCGTGACGCTCGTCGTGGCGGCGATCCCCGGGCTCTACCCGTTCTGGATGGTGATCGAGCAGATCCTGTTCTCGCTGCTCATGATCGGCATCGGCGACGTCCTGACGAGCGACCACATGCGAGCGACGTTCCCGAAGCCCCGCACGGCCGGCTGAGTCCGCGGCACCGAGGCGGCGCCAGGGCGGCACCCGGGCGGCACCAGGGGACACCCACGGCCAGGCACACCGGAGCGAACGGGTGCATCGTCGACGCATGACGACGAACACGCTCCCCGGCGGCACCTACGACCTCGGCGACCTCGAGGTCACCCGCTTCGGGTACGGCGCGATGCAGCTCGCGGGACCGCAGGTGTTCGGTCCGCCGGCCGACCGGGACGAGGCCGTCCGGGTCCTCCGCACGGCCGTCGAGCTCGGCATCACCCACATCGACACCGCGGACTTCTACGGCCCGCACGTCACGAACGAGATCATCCGCGAGGCCCTGCACCCGTACCCGGAACAGGTCCACATCGTGACGAAGGTCGGATCCCGACGCAACGACAAGGGGCAGTGGCCGCCGGCCCGGAAGCCGGAGCAGCTCGTCGAGGACGTGTACGCGAACCTGGAGCGGCTCGGCCTCGAGCAGCTCGACGTCGTCAACCTGCGCGTCGGCGGGTTCGACGCCCCGGAACCGGGGAGCATCGCCCCGCAGTTCGAGGCACTGGCCGGTCTGCAGCAGCAGGGGCTCGTGCGGCACCTCGGCCTGTCGACGGTCACGGGCGCGCAGCTCGTCGAGGCGCTGCGGATCGCACCGGTGGTGTGCGTCCAGAACATGTACAACGTCGCGCAGCGTGCCGACGACGACCTCGTGGACCTCACCGCGGCCGAGGGCATCGCCTACGTGCCGTACTTCCCGCTCGGCGGCTTCTCACCGATCCAGTCGGCGGCGTTGGACGCGGTCGCGGAGCGGCTGGGGGAGTCACGCCTGTCGGTGGCGCTCGCCTGGCTGCTGCAGCGGTCCGACAACATCCTGCTCATCCCCGGGACGTCGTCGGTGGACCACCTGCGCCAGAACGTCGCCGGAGCCGGGCTCACCCTGCCGGCGGACGCGGTCCGGGAGCTCGACGCCATCGGCGCCTGAGGCGGCTGAGGCGGCTGAGGCGGCGAGGCTCCCGAGGAGCGCGAGGGCGCGCGCCGAGGGGGAGCCCGGTTCGGCGTGGTGCACCACGAGGAGCTGCCCGTCGGTGCCCCCGACGCCGAGCTTCTCGCGCCGGAGCTCCAGGTCGCCGACCTCGGGATGCCACATCCGGACGGTCCCGCCGGCGAGCGGCCGGACGTCGTGGCGGGCCCACAGCCGGCGGAAGTCCTCACTGCCGAGGGACAGCTCGCCGACGAGGGACGTGACGCCGGGGTCGTCGACGTCGGTGCCGATGGAGGCCCGGAAGGCCGCGACCATGCCGGCCATCTGGTGTTCCCAGTCGGGGTAGCGCTCCTGCTCGGCGCCGTCGAGGAACATCGTCCGCAGACGGTTCTCGCCCGCTCGCATCCCCGGCGCGAGCTCCGTCGCGAGGGCGTTCGCAGCGAGGACGTCGAACGCGCGGCCCTCGACGAACGCCGGCAGACCGATCACGTCGAGCAGCTGCAGGGTGCCGGACGGCACGCGCTCCCCGGTGGTGCGAGCGGAGGCCCGTCCGGAGCCGCCCCGACGGGGGCGTGCGACACCGGCCTCGTGCGCGGCGAGCGAGTGCAGGTAGCGGGTGGCGGTCGCGTCGAGACCGAGCACCCGTGCCAGTGCGTCGAGCACCTGACCCGACGGGTTCCGGTCGCGACCCTGCTCGAGGCGGAGGTAGTAGTCGGCACTGATGCCCGCGAGCGTCGCGACCTCCTCGCGGCGGAGCCCCGGGGTGCGACGCACCCCGGTCACGCGGATGCCGGCGTCCTCCGGTCGGACCAGGCTGCGCCGAGCCCGCAGGTACGCGCCGAGGCTGTTGTCGCTCACACCGCGATGCTACGGACCGCCTGCGTTCCGTTCCTGGTCCCCGTGGTCCCAGGGACGCGGGGGACCTGTCCCGTCGCGCCCGGCGGACGCATCGTGGTGGGCATGAGCACGACGACCCTCCCCGGCGGCACCTTCCGCCTCGCTGACGACCTCCACCTGACCCGGATCGGCTACGGCGCCATGCAGCTCGCCGGCCCCGGCGTGTTCGGCCCGCCCGCCGACCGTGACGAGGCGGTCCGGGTCCTCCGCACCGCGGTGGAACTCGGCATCACCCACGTCGACACGTCCGACTTCTACGGCCCGCACGTCACGAACGAGATCATCCGCGAGGCCCTGCACCCGTACCCGGACGAGCTGCACATCGTGACGAAGGTCGGCGCCCGACG
>NZ_CAJCKG010000024.1:0-52002 GCF_903970945.1 Curtobacterium sp. ME26 | reverse complement strand
GTCTGCACGGCCGCCATGCCCGCGGCGGTGCTGTCGCCCGAGTCGAGCAGGGCGTCGCGGATGATGCGCCGCGGGTCGTACTGCCGCGGGTCGAGCTTCTGCCAGTCGACGTCGTCGAACTCGGGGCCCATCTCCTCGCGCATCCGGTCCTTCGCGGTGTCCGCGAACCGGCGCACGGCCTTCACGAACTCGGCGAGCTTCTGCGCGTACATCGGCAGGCGCTGCGGCCCGAGCAGCAGCACCGCGATGATCCCGATGATCAGGATCTTGTTGAAGTCGATGGACACGGCAACGAGCGTAACCCGTGACACTGCGCCGCACCCGTAGAGTTGTCCTCCGAACGGAGTGTGCGTGTCAGAGAAAGAGTCGAACTGGAAGTTCGCCGAGGACATCGTCTCGGAGCCCGAGGTGATCGCCCGAGCGCGAGAGCACTCCCTGGAACTCGGGGTCGAGGCGATCTCCCCCGCGATCGGCGCCCAGGTGGCCGTGGTCGCCGCGGCGTCCCGCGCGACCAGCATGATCGAGATCGGCACCGGGCTCGGCGTCTCCGGGCTGTACCTGCTGCGCGGCGCCCCGGACGCGACCCTGACGACGATCGACGTCGAGGTCGACCACCAGCAGTACGCGCGTGACGCCTACCTCGCGGCCGGCACGGCACCCGCGCGGGTGCGGTTGATCCCCGGTCGTGCGAACCAGGTGCTCCCCCGGATGAACGAGGCCTCCTACGACGTCGTCCTCGTCGACGCCGACCCCGAGCACGTCATCGAGTACGTCGAGCACGGCCTCCGGCTCGCGCGGGTCGGCGGGACGGTGCTCGTCCCGCACGCGCTCTGGCGCGGCCGTGTCGCCGACCCGGTGCGGCGGGACCGCGCGACGACGGACTTCCGCCTGCTGCTCACCGAGGTGTCGACCTCGGGCGCGGTGCGCAGCGCCCTCTCGCCCGCGGGCGACGGGCTGCTGCAGATGACGAAGGTCTCCGCCTAGCGGAACCCGGTCTGGAGGCGCGGGTCACCCCAGGTGGCGCAGGTACCGTTCCGGCGCGGCGAGGAAGGCTCGCTGGTCGCGGACCAGGTCGAGGTCGCTCCACGCGGTGCGGCGCAGCCCCCACTCCCCCACCTCGTGCACCGCGGCACCGGGGAACGCGGCGAGGACCGGAGAGTGCGTCGAGAGCAGGACCTGGCCGATCCCGGTGTCGACGACGGACTGCAGCAGGCCGATGAGGGCGAGGCACCCGGAGAACGACAGCGCCGACTCGGGCTCGTCGAGGATCCACAGGCCGGGCCACCGCGACCGGTCGATCACGAAGTCGAGGAACGACTCGCCGTGGCTGCGCTCGTGGAAGCGCGGCTCGTCGGGCCGGCCGCCGTGCCCCTCGAGGTACGTGAAGAAGCCGTGCATGGTCTCGGCGCGCAGGAAGAACCCGCTCTTCGGGGCACCGGGCTCGCGCACGAGCAGGAGGTGCTCCCACAGCTGCGACTCGGTCGGCCGGGTCGAGTGGCCGGACATCGTGGAGCCGCCCTCGGGCGACATGCCGTACGCGAGGGCGACCGCCTCGACCAGGGTGGACTTGCCGACCCCGTTGTCGCCGACGAAGACCGTCACCGGGTCGAGGTCGAGCCCCTCGTCGAGGACCTGCCGCACCGGCGCGAGCGTGCCGGGCCAGGAGTGACGCGACAGCGGGTCGGGCGCGTACTCCTCGATGCGGCGGATCGGCAGGCGGGTGCGGGGCACGTGACCCATCCTGTCCGACGGCACCGACAGGCGCAGGAGGCCGTGGACGGCAGGAGGCCCGGAGCGACAGGAGGCCCGGAGCGTGGGTGCTCCGGGCCTCCTGTCGTGGTGCTTCGACTGTCGTGGTGCTTCGACGGACTAGGCCGAGACGACCTCGGCGAGTGCGTCGTGGAGTTCCTTGGCCTCGGCGTCGTTGACCGAGACCACCAGGCGGCCTCCACCTTCGAGCGGAACCCGCACGATGATGAGTCGACCCTCCTTGACAGCCTCCATCGGCCCGTCGCCGGTCCTCGGCTTCATTGCTGCCACCAGATGTCCCCTTTCGTGCAGTACATGCCTGCCCATTATCCCGTATCAGCGGGGCAACTGCGAAACCGCCCAGGTTGGGGGCCGCGGATCGCTGCGTTCTCGCGGGTCGAAGTGGTCACCTTGGCGTGTGCCGAACACTTCCTCCACGACCCGGACGCCGGACCGGGTCACCGCTGACGCCGTCCCGACGGGCATGCGCATCGCCGGCGCGTTCTCGTGGCGCTTCCTCGTCGTGGTCGCCGCCCTCGCCGTCGTCGTCGCCCTGGTCGTCCTGCTGCAGGAGATCGTCGTGCCGTTCCTCGTCGGCCTGCTCGTCTGCGCGCTGCTCGCACCGATGTCGGCGTTCCTGCAGCGGCACGGGTGGCCCAAGTGGCTCGCGGTGCTCTCGTGCTTCGTCGCCGTCCTCGTCGTCATCGGTGTCCTCGCACTGGTCGTCACCGCCCAGATCCGCTACGACCTGCCGACGCTCGAGCACCGCCTCCGGAGCAACGTGCAGACGTTCCAGACGCTGCTGGCCACGGAGCCGTTCGGCATCACGTCCGCCCAGGTGACGAAGTACCTCTCCGAGGCGACGACGTTCCTGCAGGCCCACGTCTCGTCGATCCTCTCGGGCGCGGCCGAGGCCGGCAGCGGTCTGGTCCACGCCCTCGAGGGCCTGTTCATCGTGGTCTTCACCACGATCTTCGTGCTGGTCGACGGACGCCGGGTCTGGTCCTGGGTCGTGCGGATCTTCCCGCGCCGCTCCCGCGGTCGCATCGACGCGGCCGGGCAGGCCGGGTGGAAGACCCTGACGAGCTTCATCCGCGTGCAGCTCATCGTCGCGGTGACGGACGCACTCGGCATCGTCATCGGCGCCCTCGCCCTCGGGCTACCGCTCGCCGTGCCGATCGGTGTGATCGTGTTCTTCGGCGCCTTCGTGCCGGTGGTCGGCGCGATCGTGGCGGGGATCGTCGCCGTGGTCATCGCCCTCGTCTTCAACGGCCTGGTGCCGGCGCTGATCATGCTCGCCGTGGTCGTCGCCGTGCAGCAGCTCGAGAGCCACGTCCTGCACCCGTTCCTCACCGGTTCGGCCGTCCGGGTGCACCCGCTCGGCGTCGTGCTCGGCGTCACCGCGGGCACGACGATCGCCGGGGTGGTCGGGGCGTTCTTCGCGGTGCCGTTCATCGCCACGGTGAACGCGATGGTGCACGCCGCCGCCGACTGGCGCCCCGGAGAGCAGGACGACGCGACCCCCGCCGCGCGTCGGTCAGACGACCGCGAGGCCGATCACGGTGGGGTCCAGTCGTAGCCGTCGACCCACCAGCAGGTGTCCAGCCACACCCACTGCAGGCCGAGGCAGACGACGACGAGGAGCACGCGGTACACGCGGGAGCGCGGCAACGCGACGATGCCGAGCAGCGGAGCGATCGGCAGGAGGATCCTCCAGGTGCTCGACTGCGGGAAGAACACCGCGAGCAGGTACACGACGTAGGCGATGCCCCACAACCGGAGCTCCAGGCCGATGCGGCGGGCGGCGGGGTGGAGGACGAACACGGCGAACCCGACGACGGCCACCGCGAGCAGGACCCCGCCCGCTGGCTGCCGGAACCACCAGCCGAAGCCCTGGATCCACGGTGTGAAGGGCACGAGCTCCTGCCAGCCGATGTACGACGACCGCCAGGCGAGCTCGGTGTCCGTGTAGGCCTTCGGCACCCCGGTGACGGCCCAGGCGATCGCCGGCCACGCCAGGCCGACCAGCCCCGAGACGACCCCGACCACGAGGGGCGGGACGGCGCGACGGACCGTGAGCCGTCCGGTCTCCCGGACCCATGCCGGACGCACCGCCCACACGCCGAGCAAGAGCACCACCAGGAGCGCGAACGCGAGCCCGGTCGGCCGGGTCATCCCGAGCAGGAGCACGACGGGCAGCATCGTCCACCAGCGTCGGTCGACCATCAGGAGCAGGGCGACGAGGAGCAGGAAGAGCCCCATCGCCTCGGCGTAGGCGACCTGGAACACGGCGGACACCGGCGCGACGCAGAACAGCACGGTCGCGAACGTCGCCCGACCGTCGTCGAGGAAGCGGCCCATCAGGCGCCGGAAGACCAGGGCCGCGCCCCACCCGGCGGCGAACGAGACCGCGACCGCCACCGCTTCGAACGAGGCCCCCGTGAGCACCATGAGCCCGCGCACCAGGAACGGGTACGCCGGCATGAACGCCCACGCGTTCTCGGTGACGTGCCCGGCGCTGTCGACCGGCAGCGTCGAGGGGTAGCCGGACGAGGCGATCACCCGGTACCAGGCACCGTCCCAGATGGACGCGAACGACAGGTAGGACGGGTGCTGGACGGTGAAGGAGTTGGCGGTCTGCACGCTCGCGAACGCCAGGAGCATCGCGCCCGTCACGAGCCGCGCCACGAGGTAGACCACGCTGACCCGGACCCACCACGGGACGACGCGGTAGCGGGCCCGCCACCGCGTGGTGCTGCTCCGCCCCGTGACGACCGGCGCGGGGCCGGTGGTCACGCCGTCAGCCACCGACGCAGGCCGTCCTCGACCGCGGTGATCTGGTCGACGGGGACCTGCTCGTCGTCGTGGTGGGCGAAGACCGGTTCGCCGGGGCCGTAGTTGACCGCGGGGACGCCGAGCGCCGAGAAGCGCGCGACGTCGGTCCAGCCGTACTTCGGGCGGGGCGCGGGACCGCCGACGGCGGCGACGAACTGCTGCGCGAGCGGGGCGTCGAGGCCGGGGCGGGCACCGGCGGCGAGGTCGACGATCTGCACGTCGTACCCGTCGAAGAGCTCGCGGATGTGAGCGACGGCCTCGTCGGCGCTGCGCGACGGGGCGAAGCGGTAGTTGACGTGCACCATCGCCTCGTCCGGGATGACGTTGCCGGCGATCCCGCCGGTGATGCCGACGGCGTTCAGGCCCTCGCGGTACTCGAGTCCGTCCACCGTGACCGTCCGCGGTTCGTACGCGGCGAGGGTGGCGAGGATCGGGGCGGTCTTGTGGATGGCGTTGTCGCCGATCCAGCTGCGGGCGCTGTGGGAGCGCTTGCCGGAGGTGCGGACCTCGGCGCGGAGGTTGCCGTTGCAGCCGCCCTCGATCTGCGCGCCGGAGGGTTCACCGAGGATCGCGAAGTCGCCGGCGAGGAGCTCCGGACGGGTCCGCGCCAGGCGCCCGAGACCGTTCAGGGCGTCGCTGACCTCCTCGTGGTCGTAGAAGACCCACGTGACGTCGACGTTCGGCTCGGTCAGGTCGTGCGCGAGCTTGAGCTGCACCGCGCAGCCGGCCTTCATGTCGACCGTGCCGCGGCCCCAGAGGATCTCGGTGCCGTCCTCGGCGGTGCGGAACTCCGTCGGCAGGTTGTGGTTCAAGGGCACCGTGTCGATGTGCCCGGCGATGACGACGCGTCGTGCCCGCCCGAGCTGCGTCCGCGCGACGATCGCGTCGCCGTCACGGACCACGTCGAGGTGCGGCAGCGACGCGAGCGACGCCTCGATCGCGTCGGCCAGACGCCCTTCGTTGCCGGACACCGACTCGATGTCGCAGACGGCGCGCGTGATGTCGATGGACGAGGCGGTGAGGTCGAGCAGCTCCGGCATGCGGGCAGCCTACCGGCCGTGCCTCGCGCGCTCCGTGAGGGACCGCACACCTGTGGACGACGATCGCTCACGTCCCCGGCCGTCCGCCCGGACGGTTCGTCGCCCGGGGCGCTCGCTAGCCTGGTCCCGTGACCGAGACGACCCCCACCGCCCGACCGTCCCACGCCTGGGGCCACGGCCTCGCGACGATCGCCGCCGACGGCACCACCCTCGACACCTGGTACCCCGAGACGCACCTCGGCGAGCGCCCCGCCGACGCGGCCTTCCCCGAGGAGCTCCGCACCCACGTCGGCGACGACCCCCGGCGTGAAGTCCGGATCGAGGCGGTCACCACGGAGATCGCGATCGACGCGGCACCGACCAGCACGCCGGACGCCTACCTGCGGCTGCACCTGCTGAGCCACCTGCACGTGCGGCCGAACGAGGTCTCGCTCGACGGGGTCTTCGCGCACCTGCCCATCGTCGCGTGGACGAACGCCGGACCGGTCCACCCCGAGGCCCTGACGCGGCTGCGCCCGTCGCTCCAGCGCGCCGGCATCGCGGTGCACGCGGTGGACAAGTTCCCGCGGCTGCTCGACTACGTCGTGCCGGACCGTGTCCGCATCGGCGACGCGAACCGCGTCCGGCTCGGAGCGCACCTGGCTCCCGGCACCACGGTGATGCACGAGGGCTTCGTCAACTTCAACGCCGGGACCCTCGGTGACGCGATGATCGAGGGCCGGGTGTCCCAGGGCGTGGTCGTCGGCGATGGCACGGACATCGGCGGCGGCGCGTCGATCATGGGCACGCTCTCCGGCGGCGGGACGCACCGGGTGTCCCTCGGCGAACGGGCGTTGCTCGGGGCGAACGCCGGGCTCGGCATCTCGCTCGGCGACGACTCCGTGGTCGAGGCCGGGCTCTACGTCACCGCGGGCACGAAGGTCGTGCTCGTCGGCACGGCCCCCTCCCCCGACGGCACCCCCCGCACCGTCAAGGCGGCCGAGCTGTCCGGGGTGCCGAACGTCCTGTTCCGGCGGAACTCGCTCACCGGGGCGGTCGAGGCGTCGCAGCGGCATGGGCAGGGCATCCAGCTCAACACCGACCTGCACGCCTAGGCACCGGGACACGACCCCGCGGGACACCGCCGCGCCCGCTCGCCGGACCAGCACGCGGGAACGACGTCTCCGGAAGCGGACACGGCTCGACGGCGACGGCTCCGTACGCTCGCGGCGTCCCTGTCCCGACCGAGGAGTCCTGATGACCTCGTCCCTCCCCCGTCCCCACGGCGCGCGCGTCGCGCTGAGCGGCCTCGTGCTCGCCTCCACCGTGTTCGGTACGGTGCTCGTCCCCGCCACCGCGAACGCCGCCACCGACCCGGCACCGACCACCCCCGCTGCGACCGCCCCGCCCACGTCCGACGTCGACGCCGTCGGCATCCCCGCTCCGATCGTGGGGACGAGTGCCTCGGACCTCGCGGTCGCGCCGCTCGGCATCGCGGAGGACGCCCAGTGGGAGGACGGCACGCGCTACGCCCGCAGCGACCTCCGCCAGGCCGGCCGGTGGATCAAGAAGGGCCAGCAGATCGCCGTCACGGTGCCGGAGGGCATGGGCGGCGTCTTCGTCGGTGTCGGCCAGTACGGCAACCACATCGGCATCAACCAGTGCAAGAACGTCGGCGTCGCACAGTTCGCCGCGCGCGGGGGCGTCACCACCGAGATCACGGCGCCCCACGACGGCCTCGTCTCGGTGTTCGACACGAGCGACACCGACACGGGCATCGTGCACATCGCGGGTGGGTACCCGGTCCCGACCTTCGTGAAGGGGCAGACCGACCGCGCGAAGTTCGACCGGCAGCTGCGCGAGTGGACGGCCAGTCCGTTCTTCCTGCTCATCGGCGAGCGCGTGCAGGCGGACGTCCGTCGGCACTCGGACGAGCCGAAGGACGACCAGAACGAGGAGCTCGTCCACGGGGACGACCTCGACGCGCGCCTCGCCGCGTGGGACGACGTCGTCGAGACCAACGCGAAGTTCTGGGGCGGTCAGGGCAAGCACCGCGTGCACATCGCGACACCGAGCTACGACGTCTCCGGCAGCTCCGAGTACGCCGACGCCCACAACGGCTTCGTGTCCTTCCCCACGGACTTCGCCGACCCCCACAACCTGCTGACCGGCGACCGCACCCAGGCGGGCGAGGGCCACTTCCGCCACGCCATCGGGCAGGTCTACCAGCAGCGCTCGACGCGCTGGAAGAACGGCTTCGGGCAGGCGGACGACTACGCCTCGGCAGACCTCGCGAGCCTCGTCATCGAGGAGCGGGTGAACGGACGGAACTGGCTCGACGGCTGGACGGACAAGGTCCGGGAGTTCCGTGCGAAGCCGATCGAGCAGCGCGACTTCTGGGCGAACCAACTGAACGCCACCACGCGCAGCCTGATGTTCGACCAGCTGCGTCGTGCGTACGGGAACGACGTCGTCGCGCGGACGACCGCTCGCGCGAACGAGGACGGCGACCGCACCTACCGCCGCGCGTTCATCCGTGCCGCAGCCCAGGTGACGAAGCAGGACCTCACGCGCTTCTTCGCGGAGTGGGGCATCAGCGTCGAGGACGACGTGCGCGCCGAGATGGCCACGTACCCCGAGCCGAAGACGCCCATCTGGGACGACTTCGACGCCCTGCACTGATCCCGACGACGGACAGGAGGCGCGTGGCGGTCCCGCCACGCGCCTCCCGTCCGTCGGGTCGAACCATGGAAGCGACATCGAACCGACCGGGCGGGCTGGTTCGACGTCGCTTCGGTGGTTCGACGCACGCGCGCGTTCCGCGCGGTCGCACGCGCGTCACAGAGCGAGCAGGACACGCCGCATGCGCGTCGCCGAGCGGGCAGGAGCCGTCGCCGCCGCGTCCCAAGGTGACAGAAAAGGCCCGCTCGCGGAACGCGAGCGGGCCTTTCGGCACCGGCGACGGCACAGCGCCGTCGTCGTCGGCCTCAGCGCGCCGGCAGGTCCCGTTCCGGGTGCCCGACGTACAGCTGCTGCGGGCGGCCGATCTTGTTGAGCGGGTCGTTGTTGAGCTCGCGCCACTGGGCGATCCACCCCGGCAGCCGCCCGATCGCGAAGAGCACCGTGAACATCCGCGGCGGGAAGCCCATCGCCCGGTAGATGATGCCCGTGTAGAAGTCGACGTTCGGGTAGAGCTTCCGGCTGACGAAGTACTCGTCCTCGAGCGCGATCTGCTCGAGCTCCATCGCGATGTCGAGCAGGTCGTCCTGCACGCCCAGCGACTGCAGCACCTCGTGCGCGGACTCCTTCACGAGCTTCGCCCGCGGGTCGTAGTTCTTGTACACGCGATGCCCGAAGCCCATGAGCTTCACTCCGCGCTCCTTGTTCTTCACCCGCTCGACGAAGCGCGACACCGGCTCGCCCGAGTCCTTGATCTGCTGGAGCATCTCGAGGACGGCCTCGTTCGCACCGCCGTGCAGCGGCCCGTACAGCGCGTTGATGCCCGCGGAGATCGACGCGAACATGTTCGCCTTCGTCGAGCCGACCAGGCGCACGGTCGAGGTCGAGGCGTTCTGCTCGTGGTCCTCGTGCAGGATCAGGAGCCGCTCGAGCGCCTTGGACAGCACCGGGTTCGGCTCGTACGGCTCGGCCATGGTGCCGAAGTTCAGCCGGAGGAAGTTGTCGACGAACGACAGCTTGTTGTCCGGGTAGAGGAACGCCTGACCGATCGCCTTCTTGTGCGCGTAGGCCGCGATGACGGGGAGCTTCGCGAGGAGCCGGACGGTCTGCAGCTCGACCTTCTCCGGGTCGTCGACGTCCATGTCGTCCTCGTAGTAGGTCGACAGGGCGCTCACGGCGCTCGACAGGACGGACATCGGGTGCGCCGAGTGCGGCAGGGCGTCGAACAGGCGCCGGAGGTCCTCGTGCAGCAGGGTGTGCCGGCGGATGCGGGCGTCGAAGCCCGCGAGCTCCTCGTCCGTGGGGAGCTCGCCGTAGATGAGGAGCCAGGCGACCTCGAGGTAGGTGCAGCCGGACGCGACCTGGTCGATCGGGTACCCGCGGTAGCGCAGGATGCCCTGGTCGCCGTCGATGTACGTGATGGCGCTCTTCGTCGCCCCGGTGTTCACGAAGCCGTAGTCGAGCGTGTTCAGCCCGGTCTGCTTCTTGAGCGACGAGATGTCGATGGCGGACGCGCCGTCGACGCTCGGCAGGATCGGGAACTCCGCCGTGCCACCCGGGAACGTCAGCGTCGCGGTCTCCGTCGACTCGGCGGCGGCAGGGCTCACGGGAACGGGCGTGGTGGGCGGTGTGGCCGTCTTCTGAGCATCGTTGGCAGTGTCAGTCACGGGGACAGCCTAACTGCGAGGACTGTCGGTCGTGCACCACCCGGAGGCGAAGGTTTGGTGGACTCCACGGATTGTGCGGAGCACGCACGTCGTGCGTTGCGGTGTCGGTCGGGAGGCGCGGTGCGCCTCCGTCAGGACGCCGCCAGTCGGCGGGCGCTCGCCAGACGCTGCGCGGCCGCCGCGATCCGGTCGTCGGTCGCCGTGAGCGCCACCCGCACGTGCTCCGCACCCGCGGGACCGTAGAAGGTGCCCGGCGCGACGAGGATGCCGCGGTCGGCCAGCCAGCCGACGGTGTCGAGCGCCGGCTCGCCCCGGGTCGCCCAGAGGTAGAGCCCGGCCGTGCTGTGGTCGATCCGGAAGCCGGCGCCCTCGAGTGCCCGTCGGAGCATGTTCCGACGGGCCCGGTAGCGGGCCTTCTGCTGCTGGACGTGGGTGTCGTCAGCGAGGGCGACGATCATCGCGTCCTGCACGGGCAGCGGCGGCATCATGCCGGTGTGCTTGCGCACCGCGAGCACGTCGGCCAGGACCGCGGCGTCACCCGCCACGAACGCGGCGCGGTAGCCCGCGAGGTTCGACTGCTTCGACAGCGAGTAGACGCTGAGGACGCCGTCGGTGGTGTCGCCCACGACCCGGGGGTCGAGGATCGACGGCGTCGGTGCGGCGTCGTACGGCGGCTCCCACCCGAGCTCGGCGTAGCACTCGTCGCCCACGATCACGGCGCCGAGTGCACGGGCTCGTTCCACCGCGGCACGGAGCTGCTCGACCGTGAGCACCCGGCCGTCGGGGTTGCCCGGCGAGTTGAGCCACACGAGCTTCGTCGTCTCGGGCCAGGCGGCGGGGTCGTCCGACGCCAGCGCCTCCGCACGCACCAGGGCGGCACCGAGCTCGTAGGTCGGGTACGCGGCCTCGGGGAACACCACGGTGTCGCCGGGTCCGATGCCGAGCCACAGCGCCAGCCCGGCGATGAACTCCTTCGAGCCGATCGTCGGCAGCACCTGGTCCGGCGTCAGCGTCACGCCCTGTCGGCGGGCGTACCACGCGACGATCGCCTCGCGCAGGGCCGGTGTGCCGGCGACCTGCGGGTAGGCGTGCGCGTCGGTCGCCTGCGCCAACGCCGTCCGGACGACCTCGGGGGTCGGGTCGACGGGCGAGCCGACGCTGAGGTCGACGATGCCGCCCTCGTACGCCGCGGCGCGCTGCTTGAAGGGGACGAGCTGGTCCCAGGGGAAGTCGGGGAGGTCGAGCGCCACGGTCCGGTCCGGGGTCAGCCGCGCGGGGGCTCGGCCATGACGACCGGGTGGTCCTTGTGGATCACACCGACCTTCGCCGCGCCACCGGGCGACCCGACCTCCTGGAAGAACTCCACGTTGGCCTTGTAGTAGTCGGCCCACTCGTCGGGGAGGTCGTCCTCGTAGTAGATCGCCTCGACCGGGCAGACCGGCTCGCACGCACCGCAGTCGACGCACTCGTCGGGGTGGATGTACAGCGACCGGTCACCCTCGTAGATGCAGTCGACCGGGCATTCGTCGATGCAGGCGCGGTCCTTGACGTCGACACAGGGCTGGGCGATCACGTAGGTCACGGTGCGGGTGCTCCCTTCGGACTGAGCGTGGTCGAGTCTACCCGCGGCGCCCGGGAGCCCCGGACCGCGCGGGGTCCGCGGACGACGGAGCCGACGCCGCTGCGGCGCGGGCGCGGAGTCCGGACAGGTCGGGCCACGCGAGTGCGAAGGCCGCGATCGCCGCGGGTGCGAAGGTCCAGACGTACCCGGCGAGGTTCGCGAGCACGAGCGGTGACGACTGGCCGCCGACGCTCACCAGGACCTGCGTGGCGACGATGATCGCGATGCCGGCCGCCGCGACCATCGCCCGTGAGCGGTACAGGAGCCGCAGTCCCACGACGAGCCCGAGCACGACGAGCGTGGTCAGGACCATGCCGACCGGGAAGCCCCCGAGTCGCTGCTGGTGCGTGACGGTCCCGAGCGCTCCGACGACCAGTCCGGCGACCGCCGCGACGACGATCGCCGTGACCTTGCCCTGACGGCCGAGGTCGGCGAAGGTCTCCGGTGCCGGCGGGACCGGGTCGGCGTCGTGCCGGAACGCCTCCACCGCGGGGGCCGCCTGCCGGACACCGTGCGGCATCACCCAGGTCAGGCGCTGCGGATCGACCGGGTCGACCGGGTCGACGGTCACCTGCGACCGGTACTGCTCCACCGCGGCACGGACCTTCGCCCGGACCGGCGCGACGTCGACCATCAGGTCCACCTCGGGCGAGTCCGCGGGGACGATCATCGAGAAGGCGACCTCCTCGGCGCGGGCGGCGTACCGCGCGGCGTGGTGCACGCGCACGTGGTCCGGGTGGCCGTAGCCGCCGTCGTCGGCGTAGCTGACCACCGCGTCTGCCCCTGTGGAACGGATCGCCGCGCGGACGTCGTCGACGACCTCGCCGAGGTCGGCCGCGGTGAGCGAGTCGACCGGGGCGTCGGCGGCGGCCGTGGCACGCCCGTCCGGCCCCCACTGCATGCCGGAGTCGGTGTACCGCCGCTCGGGCAGGTCGGTGGGGCGCGCTCCCCTGCCGCCGAGCCACAGGTGCGCCGGGCCCCCGAGGGCGGCCAGCGCGGCGGCGATCTCGGTCTCGCGGTGCGCGGCCACACGGGGACCGTCGCCGAAGAGCGGCGCGAGGGCCTCGGTGAGCATCTCCCCGCGTTCGCCCCGGGTCGCGGTCAGGACCGTGACCTCGGCACCGAGCTCCAGCAGGGTGGCGATGGTCCCGCCGGACGACAGGGTCTCGTCGTCGGGGTGGGCGTGCACGAACAGGACGCGCTCGGGACGCGTTGCGGGAGCCTTGGACATCGCGTCCCAGGGTACTTCGCTACCGGGGCGTGACGATGTACGTCGCGGTGGCACCGGCCTCGGAGTCGGACACGGTCAGGACCACGCGGTACGCGTCGCTCCGGAACAGCCCGAACGCGCTCGTCGCGTCGGCACGCTTCGCCGACTCGGTGTAGCCAGCCGCGGCCAGCTGCTCGTCCGCCGCGCCGAACTCGTCCACGGAGGCCACCCGGACCTGGACGACCCAGCCGGTGCCGTCCGGGCCGGCCCCTCCGCCGAGGACGGTGCCGTCGACGAGCGGGACGTCCGCGGACGGGAAGCCGTCCGGGACCTTCCCGTCGCTCGTCACGCCCGAGCCCGACAGCGCCGCGTCGAGCGCGCCGTCGATGCCGCCGGCGACCGAGGCCATGCCGTCCTGGACGGCCTTGCCGTCGATGCCCTGCACCGTCTCGCTCACGTTCGACGCGACCGAGGAACCGAGGTCGGTGGCCTGGCGGACGGCGTCGGCGGAGCAGCCGGTCAGGCCGGCGAGGGCGATGCCCGCCGTGACGGCGGCGATCAGGGTCCGGGGCGTGCGCATGGGCAGCACCCTAGGGCCCCATCCGCCGGGCTCGGCGTGCGTTGGCTGTGGATCTCCCGCCCGCCGCGCCTCAGGACAGCCAGGCGCGAGCGGCGGCGGTCAGGGCGTCGACGCCGACGGGGATCGCGGTCTCGGCCTGCGGGGCGTAGAACGGCGAGTGGTTGCTCGGGATCTCCTCGCCGCGACGGAACAGTTCGGGGTCGGTGATCCCCGTGAACCAGTAGACGAGCGGCACGCCGGCGGCCGTCGCGAGCTGCCCGACGTCCTCCGACGCCATCGCGAGCCCGATCTCCAGGTCGCGGGCGTCCGGCACGACCCCGCGGAGCGCGTCGAGCACCCGACGCGCGGCGTCCGCGTCGTTCACCGTGACCTCGGCACCCGGTGCCCGCTCGATGGTCGGGGCGGGCAGACCGCCGGCGTCGCTCTCGGCCCGCACGATGCGCTCGATCGAGGCGATGATGCGCTCGCGGGTCTCCTCGTTCCGGGCCCGCGTCGAGATCTCGATGACGGCCTGGTCCGGGATGATGTTCGGGCGCGTACCGGCGTGGAACGAGCCGACCGTGACGACCCCGGCGTCGGACGGCGAGACCTCGCGCGAGACCACGGTCTGCAGGCGCACGACGGCGCTGGCGGCGGTGACGATCGGGTCGAGCGACGCCTGGGGCGCCGAGCCGTGCGCACCGCGGCCGTTGAACGTCACCGTCAGGCGGTCGCTCGACGCCATCACGGGGCCGGAGCCGACCGCGACGACGCCGACCGGGGCCGGTGCCGAGTGCTGCCCGAGGACGACGTCGGGCTGCGGGAAGCGCTCGACCAGGCCGTCCTCGATCATCGCGCGGGCGCCGGAGATGACCTCTTCCGCGGGCTGGAAGACCGCCACGACCGTGCCGTGCCACGCACCGCGGTCGTCGACGAGGCGCTCGAGGGTGCCGAGCAGCCACGTCACGTGGATGTCGTGCCCGCAGGCGTGCATCGTCGGGACCTCGGCGCCGTCGTCGTCGCGGCCGGTGTGCGTGCTCGCGTACGGCAGGCCGGTGCGCTCCTGCACGGGCAGGCCGTCGATGTCGGCGCGGAGCCACACGACCGGACCGTCGCCGTTCGACAGGACGCCCACGACACCCGTGCCGCCGACGCCCGTGGTGACCTCGATCCCGCCGAACTCGGCGAGCCGGTCGGCGATGACGCCGGAGGTGCGGTGCTCCTGGAAGCCGAGCTCCGGGTGGGCGTGCAGGTCCTGGTAGAGGGAGAGGAGATCGAGGGTCACGCGCTCCACCGTATCGCCACAGACCGACGGCCCGGCCACCTCGTGAGGTGACCGGGCCGTCGGACGGAGGGGTGCCTCCAGACCGGTGTCGGACCGCTTACGCGTCCTGGCGCTTCAGGCGGGCGTACGAGCGCTGGCGGGCCTGCGCGTCGAGCTCGACCTTGCGGATGCGGACGGCGTCGGGGGTGACCTCGACGCACTCGTCCTCGCGCGCGAACTCCAGGCACTCCTCGAGGGAGAGCTGGCGCGACGGCGTCATCGACTCGAAGGAGTCGGCGTTCGCCGAACGCATGTTCGTGAGCTTCTTCTCCTTCGTGATGTTGACGTCCATGTCGTCGGCGCGCGAGTTCTCGCCGATGACCATGCCCTCGTAGACCTCTTCGGTCGGGTTCACGAAGAACGACATGCGCTCCTGCAGGTTCGTGATCGCGAAGGGCGTCACCACACCGGAGCGGTCCGAGACGATCGAGCCGTTGATGCGGGTCTGGATCGGGCCGGCCCACTCGTCGTAGCCGTGGAAGATCGCGTTCGCGATGCCGGTGCCACGGGTCTCCGTGAGGAACGACGTGCGGAAGCCGATCAGGCCACGCGACGGCACGACGAACTCCATACGGATCCAGCCGGTGCCGTGGTTCGTCATGTTCTCCATGCGACCCTTGCGCGCGGCCATGAGCTGCGTGATCGCGCCGAGGTGCTCCTCCGGCGTGTCGATCGTCATGTGCTCGTACGGCTCCTGCAGCTTGCCGTTCTCGTCACGGCGGGTGACGACCTGCGGCTTGCCGACGGTGAGCTCGAAGCCCTCGCGACGCATCTGCTCGACCAGGATGGCGAGCGCGAGCTCACCACGGCCCTGGACCTCCCAGGCGTCCGGACGCCCGATGTCCTCGACCTTGAGCGAGACGTTGCCGATGAGCTCGCGGTCCAGGCGCTCCTTGACCATGCGGGCGGTGAGCTTGTGGCCCTTCACCTTGCCGACGAGCGGCGAGGTGTTCGTGCCGATCGTCATCGAGATCGCCGGTGCGTCGACCGTGATGGTCGGCAGCGGACGGACGTCCTCGGGATCGGACAGCGTCTCACCGATGGTGATCGTGTCGAAGCCGGCGACGGCGACGATGTCACCGGGGCCCGCGGACTCCGCCGGGTAGCGGTCGAGCGCCTTCGTGATGAGCAGCTCGGTGATGCGGGCGTTCGCGACGGTGCCGTCGTGCTTGACCCACGCGACCGTCTGCCCCTTCTTCATCGTGCCGTGGAAGATGCGGAGCAGCGCGAGGCGGCCGAGGAACGGCGACGCGTCGAGGTTGGTGACGTGCGCCTGCAGCGGGTGCTCGTCGTCGTACTTCGGCGCCGGGACGTGCTGCAGGATCGCCTCGAAGAGCGGCTCGAGGTCGTCGTTGTCCGGCAGCGTGCCGTCCTCGGGCTTGTTGCGCGACGCGGCACCGGCACGACCCGAGGCGTAGACCACGGGGACGTCGAGGATCGCGTCGAGGTCGAGGTCCTCGACCTCGTCCGACAGGTCGGAGGCCAGGCCGAGGAGCAGGTCCTGCGACTCGGAGACGACCTCGTCGATGCGGGAGTCCGGGCGGTCCGTCTTGTTGACGAGCAGGATCACCGGGAGCTTCGCGGCGAGCGCCTTGCGGAGCACGAAGCGGGTCTGGGGCAGCGGGCCCTCGGACGCGTCGACGAGCAGCACGACACCGTCGACCATGGAGAGGCCGCGCTCGACCTCACCACCGAAGTCGGCGTGGCCGGGGGTGTCGATCACGTTGATCGTGATGCGACCGCCCGGGTTGAACTCCTCGGCGTGCTTCCCGTTGTAGAGCACCGAGGTGTTCTTCGCGAGGATGGTGATGCCCTTCTCGCGCTCGAGGTCGTTCGAGTCCATCATGCGGTCTTCGCCCTCGAAGTGGGCGTCGAACGAGTTGGTCTGCGTGAGCATCGCGTCGACGAGGGTGGTCTTGCCGTGGTCGACGTGTGCCACGATGGCGACGTTGCGCAGGTCGGACCGGGTGGCGAGCGCCATACAGGACATCCTTCGGTGTTCAGGAGAAGATCGGGCGGCCGGTCATCTTGGACAGACGGCACCCGCGGGCAGAACGCCCGACACGCCAGTCTACCGGTAGTTCGCAACCCCGAGGAGTACAGCCCGTGAGCAGACGACGAACGTGGATCGAGATCACGATCGTCCTCATGCTCTCGCTCGGCGGCAGCGCGCTGTACTCGGTCCTGCAGATCATCGACGACCTGTCCCAGACCACCCCGCTCGGCGAGCAGTCCACGGCGCTCAACACGTCGACCACGACCGTGCAGTACGTCGACCTCGCCCGGCAGCTCGTCGGCATCGCGGTCGACCTGGCCCCGGTCGCGCTGGTCTGCTACCTGCTCTGGAGCACGACCCGCCCGCACCTCCGACGGCTCGGCATCGACCGGTTCCGGGCCCGGCCCGACCTCGGCGGCGCCGCGCTCATCGCGCTCGGCATCGGGGTCCCGGGACTCGCGCTCTACTTCACCGGGCGGGCACTCGGCTTCACGGTCGACGTCGACCCCGCGGCGCTGAACACCTACTGGTGGACCATCCCCGTCCTGCTGCTCTCGGCGATCCGGTCCGGGCTGCAGGAGGAGGTCATCGTCATCGGGTACCTGTACGAGCGCCTCGGAGGCATCGGCTGGGGGCGGTGGCAGGTCATCCTGTCGACGGCGGTCCTGCGCGGGAGCTACCACCTGTACCAGGGGTTCGGCGCCTTCGTCGGCAACGCCGTCATGGGCGTCGTCTTCGGGTGGATCTACACGAGGTGGGGACGGCTCCTGCCCCTCGTCATCACGCACTGCCTGCTCGACGCCGTGGTGTTCGTCGGCTACCCGTTCGTGGCCGCGGCCCTCCCCCAGCTGTTCCGCTGACCCGCTGACCGCGCGACGACCTCGGTGCATCCGCCCAGCGCGCGTCCAGCGGGGCGGGGCGTGGTTCCCGGCCGGACGCCCTAGCGTGGGCGCATGCAGATCCCCGAGGTCGGTGAGCCAGCGCCGGGCTTCACCCTGCCCGGCACCACCGTGCGGGGCGGCGCCCGCACCGACGGCGAGTACGCGCTGTCCGCCGAGATCGGCCGGACGGTGGTGCTCGCCTTCTACCCGGGCGACGCCACCCCCGTCTGCACCGCCCAGCTCTGCAGCTACCAGGAAGAGCTCGACGACTTCGGCGACCTCGGCGCGGTGGTGTGGGGCATCAGCCCGCAGGCCCTCGACTCGCACGCGGCCTTCGCCCACGGCTCCTCGCTCACCTTCCCCCTGCTGAGCGACCCCGCCGGCGACGTCGTCCGCGCGTACGGACTCGTCGCGCCGGGCATCGGACTCCGCCGCTCGGTGTTCGTCATCGGACCGGACGGCGTCGTGCGCTGGCGGCACGTCGGCCTCGTGGGGCTGCGCTTCCCGAAGGCCGCGACGATCCGGGCGCAGGTCGAGCAGCTGGTCGCGTAGCGGGTCGACGGCGTGTCGATCTCCTGAAGGTTCCGCAGTGGGGTGTTGACACCCGAACGGGGGACGGGGACCATCAGAGGGACGAGCGGTCCACACGGACTCGCCTCCCCGGGGAATCGGGTCGTCCGGAGGTACGCGCCGGTGTGTCACGCCCGCTCCCCGGACGTCCCCGGGGAGGCGCTCTCGTCACGCTCCCCGGCCGTCACGGCACCGTCCGAGGGTCGGCGCTCTCGACGTCTCCGAGGGTCGGCGCGCCTACCATCGTCGGGTGACCCCCACCGTGATCGTCGCCCCCGGCATGCGCCGGCTCGCCGTCGTCCTCTGGGGCATCGCCGTCGTGCTCGTCCCCCTCGCCCTCGTCGGCGGCGGGTCGCCGTGGTTGGTCCCCGTGCCGAGCTGCTTCATCGCCCTGGTCGCCTGGGCCGTCTTCTGGCGCCCCCGCTTCGAGTGCACCCCGGACCACCTCCGCATCGTGGACGTCCGCCGCACGAGCACCTACGACTGGCGCCGCGTCACCGAGATCCGCACGAAGTACGGCATCGAGGTCGTCACCAGCGAGGGCGTCCGCCGCACCTGGCTCGCCACCCGTCCCACCGCACGGCTCGGCGAGACCAGCGGCCGGCCGGGAGGCACCACCCCCCTCGACGTCGACGCCGCGGCCCGTAGGATGCGCACCTTCGTCCCCGTGCCGGTCGAGCAGACCGGCCCACCACCCGCGACGGTGGTCCCGGCGCGGATCACGCACCGGGCGCACGGCTGGTCGGTGACCGGGATGGTCGTCCTCGGCGTCGCCGCGTCGATGGCCGCCGCGCAGCTCTGACTCGACCGCATGCCTGCTGCCCCGGACGCACGGGACCCCCGCCGCCCGGAGGCGACGGGGGTCCCGTGTGGAGGGGAGACTACTTGCTGTAGCCCACGTCCTGCCACTTGACGGAGCTCGACTGGAACTGCGCCGGACCGTAGTTCACGAGGTCCTTCCGCACACCCCAGGCGTAGGGCTCCGCGAACAGCGGGATGGTGCCGGCGACCGCGACGATCTTCTTGTCGATGGCCTGGGCGTCCTTGATCCGGGCGCTCGCGTCGAGCTCGGCGTTCGCCTTGTCCCACGCGTCGCCGAGCGAGTCGTCGGTCACACCGGCGTAGTTCTGTCCGGCGTCGGCCGGGTAGAAGATCGACTTGAGCGAGGACACCGGGAACGGCGTGCCCTGCCACGCGAAGTACGTGGCGTCGAAGTCACGCGTCTCGGTGGTGATGTACTTCGTGAAGAAGTCGTCGGTCGGCACGGTGTCGATCGTGACCTTGAAGCCGGCCGCCTTCGTCTGCTGCTGCACGAGCTGCGCGATGTTCGCCGAGTTCTGGTTGTCCGACGGGATGACGAAGCGGACGTCGAGCTCCTTGCCGCCCTTCGACGCGTAGCCGTCCGAACCGATGGTGTACCCGGCGTCCTGCAGCTTCTTCTTGGCGTCCTCGACGCTGTAGCCGTAGACCTTCGAGGCGTCGTCCTCGTAGCCCTTCTGCCCCGGCAGGTACACCATGTTGTTCAGCACGTCGCCCGGGCTCTTCACCGGAGACAGGATCGCCTGGGCGAGCACCTTGCGGTTGAGCGACTGCGCGAAGGCCTGGCGGACCTCCTTGTCCTTGAAGACCTCGGAGGTGCCGTTGAGGGTCACGTGGCGCCAGGTGGTGCCGAGCGAGCGCTCGATCTTCGAGTCGGACCGGCTGTTCGCGGTCTTCAGGTTGTCGGCGCTGCCGTAGAGGTTGAAGGCGTCGAGCTCCTTGTTGGCGTAGGCCTGGGCGAGGCCGTCGCGGGACACGGTCTTGAAGACGATCGTGTCGAGCTTCGGGGTGTCGCCCCACCACTTGCTGTTCTTCTCGAACGTGAGCACGCCGCCGTTGGCGTCGAAGGACTTCAGGATGTACGGACCGCCGGAGACGAAGGTCTTGCCGTCGGCCGCGTACGGGCCCTTGGCCCACGCCTTGTTGAAGTGGTCGGGGGTGTCGACGGCCCAGGCCGGGTAGATGCCGGAGAGGACGCTCGCCCAGTCGGCGTTCGTCTTCTTGAAGGTGATGACCACGTCACGCTCGTCGGAGCCCTGCTCGACGGACTCGACGTCCTCCCACACGTTCGTGGCAAGCGGCGCGAAGGCCGGGTTCGTGCCGTTGAGCGCCTTCCAGTTCGCCGCGACGTCCTTCTCGGTGATCGGCGTGCCGTCGGACCAGACGGCCTTCGGGTTGATCTTGATCTCGACGGTCTGCGGCGAGTCCTTCGTCAGCTTCACCGAGTCCGCGAAGTCCGGGTTCGCCTCCCAGTCGCCGTTCTCCTTGAACTGGATGAACCCGGGCAGGTACACCCCCGCGATCGTCTGGTCGTCGACCGTCCCCGAGTCGAGGTTGCTGATCTGGAAGTTGGCGGGAGCCGAGTCGATCGGCAGCGTCAGCGAACCGCCGTCCTTGACCGAGTCGCGGTCCGCGCTCGTCCACCCGGTCGACTTCAGCGACGACTGGGCGACGGCGGAACTGCTCTCGCCCGCCGTCCCACCACCGGAGCAGCCGGCGAGCACGAGGGCTGCGGCGGCCGCGGTGGCGAGCACGGCGGTGGTCTTGATCCTCATTCGCATCGCGAGGATCCCCTTTCGATGTGTCTGCGCTGAGCGCCTTGCGACCCCGACGGCCCCTGCCGTCGGGTCTGTTGGTTGAGAACCCTAACCACATCCGCAGCGACCACAAGAGTCCCTGCGAGGAATCGAAACACGGCTGTAACACATGTTGCATAGCGTCACTTCGCATCACCACGACGTGGTCGGATGGGGTTACGCTCTCGTCACCGACAACGCCGTCCGTACCCCTAGCGAGGTCCATCGTCCATGCTTGCCTTCATCGCGAAGCGGATCGTCAACTACGTCATCCTGACGATCGTCGCGACGACCCTCGGGTACCTGCTCGCCAGTTCCACGCTGAACCCGGCGTCTCGGTTCCTCGGCCGCAACCCAGCCGTGCCGCAGGGCACGATCGACGCCTCGCTGCAGAAGCTCGGCGCCGACCCGGGCACCCCGCTGCTCGTCCGCACCTGGGACTGGTGGACCGGGCTCGTCACGCACGGTTCCCTCGGCATCAGTGCCCGTGGCACCGAGGTGACGGCGGACATCGTCGCCCGGGCCGGCACGAGCCTCCGCCTGCTCGTCATCGGCACGCTGCTCGGCGCGCTGTTCGGCGTGCTGCTCGGCGTCTGGAACGCGGTGCGGCAGTACCGGACGTCCGACCAGGTCTCGACGTACCTGTCGTTCGCGGTCCTGGCCACGCCGCCCTTCGTCATCGCGGTCGTCCTGATGATCCTGGCCACCTCGCTCAACAACGCCACCGGCACGCAGCTGATCAGCTTCACGGGTGAGTACACCCCGGGGGTGACCGGGTTCCTCCCCGTCCTCGGCGACCGACTCGTGCACCTGTTGCTCCCCACGATCTCGCTCACCGTCGGCGCCGTCGCGTCGTACTCGCGCTACCAGCGGTCGGCGATGCTCGACGTCCTGTCGAACGACTTCATCCGGACGGCACGGTCGAAGGGCCGGACGCGCGGATCGGCCATCATGCGGCACGGCGTCCGCGTCGCACTCATCCCGATGTCGACGTTCTTCGCGTACTCGTTCGGGCTGATCCTGACCGGCGCGAGCATCACCGAGCTGGTCTTCAGCTGGCACGGCATGGGCGAGTACTTCGTGCAGAGCATCACCAACAACGACATCAACGCGGCAGCGGGCACGATCCTCTTCACGGCGGTCCTCGTGCTCATCGCAGGCACCCTCGCGGACCTGCTCTACGCCGCGCTCGACCCGCGAGTGAGGGTGTGACCCGTGTCCGTACTCGACCCCACCACCACGACCACCGCCGGTGACCCGACCGACGGCGCTGCCGGCGAGCCGGCGCACGTCGTCGAGGTCACCGGCGGCCGGACGCCGCTCTGGCGCAAGGTCTTCGGCACCTGGCGCGCCCGGATCGGCGGTGGTGCGCTGCTGCTCATCATCCTCTGGGCCTTCGTCGGCCCGTACCTGTACCACTGGAACGCGGTCGACTCCGACGGGCTCGCGTTCGGTGCCGCTCCGAGCGCCGCCCACTGGTTCGGCACGAACGACATCGGTCAGGACATCTACGCGCAGACCCTCGTGGGCCTGCAGAAGTCGCTGCTCATCGGCCTCATCGCCGGGCCGGCCGCCACGCTCATCGCGGGCATCGTCGGCGCGATCGCGGGCTACTTCGGCGGGTTCGTCGACCGCGCGCTCGTCTGGGGCATCGACCTGCTGCTCGTCATCCCGTCGTTCTACGCGCTCGTGCTCCTCAGCCCGCTGTTCAAGAACCTCAGCTGGGTGGCGCTCATCATCGGTCTGGCGATCTTCGGCTGGATGATCATGGCGCGTGTCATCCGCGGCCAGACGATGTCGCTGCGGGAGCGCGACTACGTCAAGGCCGCACGGTTCATGGGCGTGCCCTCGTTCACGATCATCCGCCGACACATCCTGCCGAACGTGGCCTCGCTGCTCATCATCGACGCGACGCTCGGCGTCGGCGCGATGATCCTGTCCGAGAGCGCGCTGAGCTTCTTCGGCTTCGGCATCCAGGTGCCCGACGTGTCCCTCGGCACCCTGCTCGCTGCGGGCAGCCAGTCCGCCGTCACCCGCCCCTGGCTCTTCGTGCTGCCGGCCGCGACCCTCGTCGCGACCGTGCTGTCGACCAGCCTGCTCGGCGACGCCCTGCGCGACGCCATCGACCCCACCTCTGGAGCCAACCGTGACTGAGCCGCTGCTCACCGTCTCCGACCTGTCCGTCACGTTCAACCCCCGGACGAAGCCGGTCTACGCGGTCCGCGGTGTCGACTACTCGGTCAACCAGGGCGAGTTCCTCGGGATCGTGGGCGAGTCCGGGTCCGGCAAGTCGGTGTCCTCCATGGCCGTGATGGGCCTGCTGCCGTCCTCCGCGCACGTCGAGGGCAGCATCCGGTTCGACGGCCAGGAGCTCGTCGGGCGCTCCGACCGCGAGATGTCCAGGCTCCGTGGGAGCGACATCGCGATGGTGTTCCAGGACCCGCTCTCCGCGCTGACGCCGGTGTACACGATCGGGCAGCAGATCGTCGAGGGCCTCAAGCTGCACGACCGGGCGCTGACCGCGCAGGCCGCCCGGGTCCGCGCCGAGGAACTCCTGCGCGCCGTGGGCATCCCGAACGCGGCACGACGCCTCGACGCATTCCCGCACGAGTTCTCCGGCGGCATGCGGCAGCGCGCGATGATCGCGATCGCCATCGCGAACGACCCGAAGCTCATAATCGCCGACGAACCGACGACGGCGCTCGACGTGACGATCCAGGCGCAGATCCTCGACGTGCTGCAGACCGCGAAGGACATGACCGGTGCCGCCGTCGTGCTCATCACGCACGACCTCGGCGTCGTCGCCGGCAACGCCGACCGGGTCGCGGTCATGTACGCGGGCCGGATCGTCGAGACGGCGCCCGTCGGACCGCTGTTCCACGAGCCGGTGATGCCGTACACGATCGGCCTGCTCCGCTCGATGCCGAACATGACCTCGTCGCGCGCCGAGCGTCTCGTGCCGCTCGAGGGTCGCCCGCCGCTCCTCACCGCGAAGCCGACCGGCTGCCCGTTCGCGGACCGCTGCCCCGCGGTCCTCGACGCCTGCCGCGACGGCGAGCCGGCCCTGCTCGCGCCGAGCGTGCCGGCCGGGGTGGACAACCCCGTGCTCACCGGAGCCGTGCCGACGATCTCGAACGGCGCGTTCGACGACGACCACGTCGCCGCCTGCATCCGACGCGACGAGATCGCCGCCGGCACCCTCGCCCGCTCCGAGATCTTCCCCCGCCCCGAGGACGTCCCCGAGTCGACGATCGACCACGGCGACGACGTCGTGCTCGAGCTGCAGGACGTCGTGAAGACGTTCCCGCTCACCAAGGGCGCCGTCTTCCGCCGCCGCATCGGCGAGGTCCACGCCGTCGACGGGATCTCGCTGACGCTGAAGCGCGGGCAGGTCCTCGGACTGGTCGGCGAGTCCGGCTGCGGCAAGACCACGACGATCATGGAGATCCTCGAGCTCGCCGGCGCCCAGCAGGGCACCATCCGGGTCAACGGGGTCGACACCGGCACGCTGTCGAAGCGCGACCGCCGCGCGCTCCGCAGTGACATCCAGGTCGTGTTCCAGGACCCGATGGCCTCCATCGACCCGCGGCTCGACATCGGCTCGGTGATCGGCGAACCGCTGACCGTGCACGGGGTCGCGAAGGACGAGATCCGCCGACGGGTGCGCGACGTCCTCGAGCTCGTCGGCCTCGAGCCGAGCTACATCGACCGGTACCCGCACGAGTTCTCGGGCGGGCAGCGGCAGCGCATCGGCATCGCCCGGGCGCTCATCGTCGAGCCGAAGATCCTCGTGCTCGACGAGCCCGTGTCCGCGCTCGACGTGTCCGTGCAGGCCGGCGTGATCAACCTGCTCGAGGACCTCAAGCACCGCCTGGGCCTGTCCTACCTGTTCGTCGCGCACGACCTGTCCGTCGTCCGGCACATCGCCGACGACGTCGCGGTCATGTACCTGGGCCGGATCGTCGAGTACGGCGAGGGCGACCGGGTGTTCGACGACCCGCAGCACCCGTACACCCGCGCACTGCTGTCCGCCGTGCCCGTGCCGGACCCCGACGCCGAGGCCGACCGGGGTCGCATCCTGCTGCAGGGCGACCTGCCCTCACCCACGGAGCGCATCGACGGCTGCCGGTTCCGCACCCGGTGCCCGCTCTACCAGCTCCTCGACGAGGGTCGCCAGCAGCAGTGCCGGCCGATCGACCCCCGGCTGCAGGACGTCGCCGGTCGCGGTGTGGCGTGCGTGCAGACCGACCAGGAGCACCTGCTGACGGAGCACGCGGCCGCAGCGGCGGTCTGACCCACCGACGGACGGGAGGTGCGGGGCGGGGCGGCCGCGCGCCTCCCGTCCGGTGCGTGGTGGCGCCGGTCCGGTCCGCCGCGCGAGCGGGCCTCGTCCGTCACGCCCGGGTCGTCCGGTCGACGTGATCTGCCCGCTCGGTGCGCCCGGCGCGCGCCGGATCGCGAGCGGGCGGAACCGGCCCGCGCACCGGGCTCTATGCCGCACGATCCGCCCGCTCGAGAGGAGCGGCCACGAGCGGGCAGAACCGCACCGCCTGCCCGCGTCGGCACCACGGGGACCGCCCGTTCGCGGGGCGGGGAGGGTCGAGCACGGCACGCGGTCGCCGAACGCGCGGAACCGGCCCGCGCACCGATGTCCGCGCGGCAGGATCCGCCCGCTCGGCGCGAGCTGCGCACGGGTCCGCCCGTCCGGGAGGAGCGACCGCGAGCGGGCGGAAGACGCCGTGGGCGTCGGTGAGCGGGACGGAGAACGCCCGCTCGCGCCGCGACGGAACGGCGAGCCGACGACGGACGGGAGGCTCGGGGCCGGCCCGACACGCGCCTCCCGTCCGGCGAGTGGTCGCCGTCAGCGCGGCGCGGTCAGCGCAGGGCGACGCTCAGCAGCGAGACGGCGAGCAGGGCGAGGGCCCCCGCCCCGACGAGCAGGGCCTCGCGGTCCCACCCGCGGTGCACCGCACCGCCGACGGCTCCCGCATCGCGCCGAGCCGCCCAGCGGTCGAGCAGCACCCGCATCTCGTCGGGCTGCGGGAGCGTCCGGGGCTCGCCCCGCCGCGCCGGCTTCGGGCGCGGCAGCGACGGCCCGCCCCAGCACGCGACCTTCCGACCGTCGGTCGTCTCGACCACGATCTGCCACCGCAGCCGGACGTCGGCGACCTCGCCCCACGGCACGCGCGTGACGCGGAGCGGGTTGACGACGGTGAGTGCGTCGTCGTCGAGTCGGATCGACGGCCGGTACGTCAGGACCCAGAGCGCCCAGAGCAGCACCGCGAGTGGGCCGACCGCGGCGAGCACGACGTCCCAGCTCCCGCGCACACCCGCGTCGACGAGCAGCAGCAGGGCCAGGACGGCGACGAGGCCGGACGTGACCGCTCCCCCGCGACCTGCGCGGAGGACGGTACGTCCGGCCTCGGTGGTGCCCAGACGGATCAGCGCCCGAACTCGAACCCGGCACCCGGGATCGCGGCGAGCAGGTCCTTCGTGTACTGCTCCTGCGGGGAGGCGAAGACCTCGTCGGTCGTCGCCTTCTCGACGATCTGCCCCTTGCGCATGACGCAGACGTTGTCCGCGACGAGGCGGACGACGGCGAGGTCGTGCGTGATGAAGAGGTAGGTGAGGTCGAGCTCGGTCTGCAGCTCGGTCAGCAGGTCGAGGATCTGCCCCTGCACGAGCACGTCGAGCGCGGAGACCGCCTCGTCGAGCACGATGACCTCGGGCTTCAGCGCGAGTGCACGGGCCACGGCGATGCGCTGCCGCTGGCCACCGGACAGCTCGTTCGGGTAGCGGTTCACCATCGACTTCGGCAGGGCGACCTGGTCGAGGAGCTCGAGCACGCGGGCCCGGCGGCTCGCCTTGTCGCCGACCTTGTGCGTGGCGAGGGGCTCCGCGATCGTGTTCCCGACGTTGTACATCGGGTCCAGCGAGCCGTACGGGTCCTGGAACACCGGCTGCACGCGGCGGCGGAAGTCGAAGAGGTCCTTCCCCTTCAGCGCGCCGATGTCGATGCCGTCGAAGGTGACCGACCCGCTCGTGATCGACTCGAGCTGCAGCACGAGCTTCGCGACGGTCGACTTGCCCGAACCCGACTCCCCGACGAGCGCCGTGGTGGTGCCCTTCGGGATCGCGAAGGACACGTCGTCGACGGCCTTCAGCTCACGGGACTGCAGGTTCTTGCCGCGGAGCTTGTAGACCTTCTGGAGGTTCTTCACCACGATGAGGTCCTGCTTCGGGTGGTGCTCCCGCTCCTGGGCGCGGGCGATGAGCTCGTCGTCCTCGCTGCCGGCGTCCGCGATGTCGACCCGCTGGTGCTGCACCTTCGACTGGATGCGGCGGCTCGCGAGCGAGGGGGCCGCGGCGACGAGGCGCTGCGTGTACGGGTGCTGCGGCTTCGCCAGGATCTCCTTGGACGGACCCGACTCGACGACCTGCCCCTTGTACATCACGACGAGCTTCTCGGCGCGCTCGGCGGCGAGGCCGAGGTCGTGCGTGATGAACAGGACCGAGGTCCCGAAGTCGCGGGTCAGCGTCTCGAGGTGGTCGAGGATGATCCGCTGCACGGTGACGTCGAGTGCCGAGGTCGGCTCGTCGGCGATGAGCAGCTGTGGGCGGCTCGACAGACCGATGCCGATGAGCACGCGCTGCCGCATGCCGCCGGAGAACTCGTGCGGGAACTGCTTGAGCCGGGTGGCGGCGTCGCCGAGGCCGGCCTCCTGCAGCACCTCGACCGCGCGGGCGCGGATCGCGTGCTTGCCGGTGGCCATGCCGTTGGCCTTGATGGCCTCCTCGACCTGGAAGCCGATCGACCACAGCGGGTTGAGGTTCGACATCGGGTCCTGCGGGACGTAGCCGATCTCCTTCCCGCGGATGCCGGCCATCTCCTTGTCGGACAGCCCGACGAGCTCGCGCCCGTTGAACTTGATCGACCCGCCGGTGACCTCGCCGGTGCCGGCGAGCAGCTTGATGATCGCCTGCGCGCTGGTCGACTTGCCCGAACCGGACTCGCCGACGATCGCCAGGCGCTCGCCCTGCTCGAGGGTGAAGTCGACGCCGCGGACGGCCTGCACGAGACCGCTCTGGGTGCGGAACCCGACCTGCAGGCCGGAGACCTCGAGCAGCGGCGCGCCGGAACCGGCCGGACGACGGGTGGTGGGATCGGTGAGCGTCTCGGTCATCGACGGGCCCTCGCCTTCGGGTCGAGCGCGTCGCGGACCACGTCGCCGAGGAGCAGGAACGCGAGCACGGTGATGGACAGGGCGGCGGACGGCCAGAAGATCGTCGACGGGTTGGTGCGGATCGACGTCTGCGCGGTGCCGATGTCGAGGCCCCAGCTGAGCGCCGACGGCGGCAGCCCGATGCCGAGGAACGACAGGGTTGCCTCGGCGACGATGAACGAACCGAGCGACACCGTCGCGATGACGATGACCGGTGCGATCGCGTTCGGGATCACGTGGCGGACCAGCGTGGTGAAGCGGCTGACGCCGAGCGCCGCGGAGGCGGTGACGTAGTCGGACTGCTTCGCGCTGAGCACGGCGCCGCGCATGATGCGGGCGATCTGCGGCCACGCGAACGCGGCGAGCACGAGGGCCACCGTGATCGCGTTGCGCGCCGGGATGACCGACATGATCACGATCGCGCCGAGGATGGTCGGGATCGAGAAGAAGATGTCGCCGATACGGGAGACGATCGTGTCGAGCCAGCCGCCGTAGAAGCCGGCGAGGGCGCCGATGATGATGCCGACGAGCGACACCAGGATCGTGGCGACGAGGCCGACGATGACCGAGCTGCGCGCACCCCAGATGACACGGGCGTACACGTCGTAGCCCTGGCGGTTGTACCCGAGCGGGTGACCCGGACGGGCACCCTCGTCGCTGAAGTCGAGGTTCGCCGCGCGCGGGTCCACGTGGGTGAACAGCCCGGGGAAGATCGCGACGACGAGCACGAGCAGGATGAGGACCGAGGAGATCCAGAACGTCGGTCGGCCGCGCATGGACTCCCACGCGTCGGTCCAGGTCGACCGGGTCTTCTCCGTCTCGTCGACCTGGTCCACCGCCTGCAGCGGCGTCTCCTCGATCGGCGCCACGTAGTGCGTCACGGAGCGGGGTTCGGCGTTACTTGGCATAGCGGATCCTCGGGTCCAGGACGGCGTAGAGCAGGTCGACCAGGAGGTTGGCGAGCATGAAGATGATGACCATCACGGCGACGAACGAGACGACCGTGGGGCCCTCGCCGAGCTTGACGGCGCGGAAGACCGTACCGCCGACGCCGTTGATGTTGAAGATGCCCTCGGTCACGACCGCACCGACCATCAGGTTGCCGATGTCGACACCGAGGTAGGTCACCACGGGGATGAGCGAGTTGCGGAAGATGTGCACGCCGACCACACGGCGACGGGGCAGGCCCTTCGCGGTGGCGGTCCGGACGAAGTCCGCGTTCATGTTCTCGGCGACGCTCGCACGCGTGAGCCGGACGATGTACGCGAACGAGACCGTCGCGAGCACGATCGCGGGGAGCACGAGCTCCGACCACGGCGCCTGACCGGAGACGGTGACGCGGAACAGTCCGAGCTGGATGCCGAAGACGTACTGCAGCAGGAAGCCGACGACGAAGGTCGGGACCGAGATGAGCAGCAGCGAGACGACGAGGGCGGTGGTGTCGAACCACTTGCCCTTGCGCAGACCCGCGATGACGCCGACGACGATGCCGGCGACGGCCTCGAACAGCAGGGAGAGGAGCGCGAGGCGCGCGGTGATCGGGAACGCCGACGCGAGCTGCTGCGACACCGGCAGGCCCGAGTAGGTGACACCGAGGTCGCCGCGGAACACGCCGCCGATCCACAGCAGGTACTGCACCAGGAACGGCTTGTCCAGGTTGTACTGCTGCCGGAGCTGCTCGATCACCTGCGGCGACGGCTGGCGGTCGCCGAACAGCGCGGCGATCGGGTCGCCGGGCAGCGAGAAGACCATGAAGTAGATGAGGAACGTGGCCCCGAAGAAGACGGGGATGAGCTGCAGGAGGCGCTTGCCGAGGTACCAGAGCATCAGATCGCTCGGTCCTGCGCGGGGCGCGTGTCGTTCAGGTTCATGTCGTGAAGGGGTGGACGGCTCGCGGGTCGGCACGGGTGTCCGGTGCGGGCGGCGGCGCCCGCGGTGGTGGGGGTGGTGTTGCCGCCGAGGTACGGGGGCCCGGAGACCGTGTGGTCTCCGGACCCCCGTCCGGTGGCCGCGGAGCAGGATACCTGCTCGCGGTGGGTCTCCGCGGTGTTCGACCGCAGGGAGACCGGTGTTACTTGGTGACCTCGATGTCGTAGTACAGCGGCACGGAGTCCCAACCGAACTTGACGTTCTTCACGTTGTCGGCCGACCAGACGCCGGTGACGTTGGAGTACCAGAGCGGGATCTCGGGCAGGTCCTTGAAGAGCAGCTCCTGGGCCTGGTCGAAGATCTTGTTGCCCTCTTCGACGGTGGCGGCCGAACGGCCCTTCGCGAGCAGGTCGTTGTACTCGGTCGAGTCGTAGCGCGCGTAGTTGCTCGACGAACCCTCACCCATGGTCGGGCCGAGGAAGTTGTACAGCGACGGGTAGTCGGCCTGCCAACCGGTGCGGCTACCGCCCGTGAGCTTGTCCTGCGTCTGCGCGTCCAGGGCTTCCTGGAACGTCGGGATCGCCTTACCCTCGGCCTTGATGCCGAGCGTATTGGAGATCGAGTTGGTGACCGCGGTCACCCAGGCCTCGTGGCCGCCGTCCGCGTTGTAGGCGATCGAGAGGGTCTCGTCGTACGGCGAGATCTTGTTCGCCTCGGCCCAGAGCTTCTTGGCCTCGTCGGGGTTGTACTCGAGCACGTCCGAGCCCTCGAGGTCGCCGTTCCAGCCGGAGATCACCGGGGAGGTGAAGTCCTTGGCCGGAGTGCGCGTGCCGTCGAAGATCTTGTCGGTGATCTGCTTGCGGTTGACCGCCATCGACAGGGCCTCACGACGGAGCTTGCCCTCGTCGCCGCTCCAGTGCTTCAGGTAGTAGGGCAGGTAGAAGCCCTGGAAGATCGCCGCGGCCTGGTTGACGTTCGAGTCGGGGAAGTCCGACTTGTAGGTCTGGAAGGCGCTGTCCGGGATCGCGTCGAGGACGTCGAGGTTGCCGCCCTGCACGTCCGCGTAGGCGGTGTCCTGCGAGGTGTAGAACGTGATCGTGAGACCACCGTTCTTCGGCTTGCGCTTGCCCGCGTAGTCCGAGTTCGTGACGAGCTTGATCGACTGGTTGTGCGTCCACGCACCCTTGCCGTCGAGCTTGTACGGGCCGTTGCCGATCGGGTTCTCACCGAACGCCTTGGTGTCGTCGTAGAACGACGACGGCAGCGGCATGAAGGCCGAGTAGCCGAGCGACAGCGGGAAGTCCGACTGCGCCGACTTCAGCGCGACGGTGAACTCGTCGTCGCCGACGACCTTGAGGCCGGTGAGCTCCGAGTCCTTGTCGGCGTCGTAGCCCTCGATGTTCTCGAAGAAGTAGCTCGCGCCCTGCGCGTTCGACTTCTGCGCCGCCCAGTTCCACGCCTTCGTGAAGGACTCCGCCGTGACCTTCTCACCGTTGGTGAAGGTGTAGCCGGTGTTGAGCTTGATGTCGTAGGTCTTCGAGTCATCGGTGGTGATGCTCTTCGCGACCTCGTTCACCGGCTTGCCGTCGGCGTCGTAGGAGACGAGACCCTCGAAGATCGACGTGATGATCTTGCCGCCACCGGTCTCGGTGGAGTTCGAGGGGATGAGCGGGTTCTGGGGCTCGGAGCCGTTCGTGGTGACGATGCCCGACGCGTTGGTCGAGCCCGAGTCACCGCCGTTGCTGCTGCCGTTGCTGGAGCAGCCGGTCAGGGCGATTGCTGTGGCCCCGAGCACGGCGAGGGCAGAGAGCCCAGCGCGCTTCTTGATCAAGGTTCCTCCTGGTGCATGGGACGCGCCAGGCACAGAGGTGCTGCCGGGCGCGCTTGTCCTTGCACTGTAGGCAGTGCCAGGACCCCCGACCAAACCCAGCGACCATCGGTTACAAACCGGAAACCAAGTTGCAGGATCGTTGCGAGAGGATGCAAGATTCGGGCGCTCGCGCCGGGGCCGTGCGGGTTTGTTGCTTCCGCATCGAACATGTTGCACGAGCGCACACCGTGTGCAAGACGAGCAGCCCTCGCCCGGAGCTGGAGCGCTCCCATCCACTCCCGGCCACGGAGACGGGTGTGCCCCGCCCGGATCACCGGACGGGGCACACGCTACGCGTTCGACGACGTCTCCGCCGTCGCGTGACGTCGATCAGGCGAAGGCCTCGATCGGCGGGCACGCGCACACCAGGTTGCGGTCGCCGTACGCCTGGTCGATCCGACGCACCGGGGGCCAGTACTTCCGGGCGCTGATGCCCGGGACCGGGTAGACCGCCTGCTCCCGCGTGTAGGGGTGCGTCCACTCCCCCGAGATCGCGGACGCCGCCGTGTGCGGGGCGTGCACGAGCGGGTTGTCGTCCGCCGGCCACTCCCCCCGCTCGACCGCCGCCGCCTCGGCGCGGATCGCCAGCATGGCGTCGACGAACCGGTCGAGCTCGGCGAGGTCCTCGCTCTCGGTCGGCTCCACCATGAGGGTGCCGGCGACCGGGAACGACATGGTCGGCGCGTGGAACCCGTAGTCGACGAGGCGCTTGGCGACGTCGTCCACGGTGATGCCCGACGTCTCGCGCAGCGGACGCAGGTCGAGGATGCACTCGTGGGCGACGAGCCCCGACTCCCCCGTGTAGAGCACGGGGAACGCGTCACGGAGCCGCGAGGCGATGTAGTTCGCGCCGAGCACCGCGGCCTCGGTCGCGCGCGTGAGCCCCTCGAGTCCCATCATGCGGACGTAGGTCCACGTGATCGGCAGGATGCTCGGGCTGCCGTACGGCGCTGCGGAGACCGGGCCACCGGCGTGGGCGAGGCGGCCGTCGGTGCCGTCGGCCGACGAGCCCGGGCGTCGGTCCGCCTGCTGCGCCATCGCGTGCCCCGGCAGGAACGGCGCGAGGTGTGCCTTCGCCGCGACGGGTCCGACGCCCGGGCCGCCGCCGCCGTGCGGGATGCAGAAGGTCTTGTGCAGGTTGAGGTGCGACACGTCGCCGCCGAAGTCACCGAAGCGGGCGTGCCCGAGCAGGGCGTTGAGGTTCGCGCCGTCGACGTACACCTGGCCGCCGGCCTCGTGCACGGCGTCGCAGACCTCACGGACGTCGTGCTCGTACACCCCGTGCGTCGACGGGTACGTGATCATCAGCGCCGCGAGGGTCTCCGCGTGGGCGGCCGTCTTGGCGCGGAGGTCGGCGAGGTCGACGTTGCCGTCCTCGTCGCACGCCACGACGACGACCCGCATGCCGGCGAGGACGGCCGACGCGGCGTTCGTGCCGTGCGCGCTCGACGGGATGAGGCAGACCGTCCGGTCGACATCACCGCGCGAGCGGTGGTACCCGCGGATGGCGAGCAGCCCCGCGAGCTCGCCCTGGCTGCCGGCGTTCGGCTGCAGCGAGACGGTGTCGTACCCGGTGACCTCGGCCAGCCAGGTCTCGAGGTCGCCGATCATGTCGAGGTAGCCCTCGACGTCCGACCGGGGCGCGAACGGGTGCACGTTCGCGAACTCCGGCCAGGTGACCGCGGCCATCTCGGTCGCCGCGTTGAGCTTCATCGTGCAGCTGCCGAGCGGGATCATGCCGCGGTCGAGCGCGTAGTCCTTGTCGGCGAGGTGCTTGAGGTACCGCATCATGCGGGTCTCGCTGCGGTGCGCGCTGAACACGGGGTGCGTCAGGTACTCGCTGCTCCGCAGCAGGTCGGACGGGAGGCCCGTGGCCGCGTCCCGCACGGCGGCCTCCGCCCCCGGGACGGTCGCGTCCACGACCCCGAACACGTGGGCGAGCGCGCTCACGTCGTCCGGCGTGGTCGTCTCGTCCACCGAGAGCTGCACGGTGTCGGCGTCGACCAGGTGGAGCAGGTACCCGGCGTCGCGCGCGGCGTCCACCACCGACGCGGCACGTCCGGCAGCACGCAGGGTGAGCGTGTCGAACCAGTGCTCGTGCACCACCTCGAACCCGGCGTCACGGGCCACCCCGGCGAGCGCCGACGTCGTCCGGGCGACCCGGTCGGCGATGAAGCGCAGCCCCTCGGGCCCGTGGTAGACGGCGTACATCGACGCCATCACGGCGAGGAGCACCTGCGCGGTGCAGATGTTGCTCGTCGCCTTCTCGCGACGGATGTGCTGCTCGCGGGTCTGCAGGCTGAGGCGGTAGGCCATCTGCCCGTCGGCGTCGAAGGACACCCCGACCAGGCGACCGGGGAGCTGGCGCTCGAGTCCGGCACGGACGGCGAGGTACCCGGCGTGCGGGCCGCCGAAGCCGAGCGGGACGCCGAAGCGCTGGCTCGTGCCGACGGCGACGTCGGCGCCGAGGTCGCCCGGGCTGGCGAGGAGCGTCATCGCGAGGAGGTCGGCGGCGACGACGGCGATGCCGCCGCCGGCGTGCACGCGCTCGATCGTGCGGGACGGGTCGACGATCCGGCCGGAGGCGCCCGGGTACTGCAGGACGACGCCGAACGCACCCTCGAGCTGCTCGTCCGACGGACCCTCGACGGGGTCGAACCCGCGCAGGGCGATGCCCACGGCGTCGGCGCGGTGGTCGAGCAGGGCACGGGTCTGCGGCAGGAGGTCGGCGTCCACGAGGAACGCGTCGCCCTTGACCTTCGACGCGCGCCGGGCGAGCAGCATGCCCTCGACCACGGCGGTACCCTCGTCGAGCATCGATGCACCCGCGGTGGCCATGCCGGTGAGGTCGGACACCATCGTCTGGAAGTTGATGAGCGCTTCGAGGCGGCCCTGCGAGATCTCCGGCTGGTACGGCGTGTAGGCCGTGTACCAGCTCGGGTTCTCGAGCACGTTCCGCTGGATCACCGCGGGCGTGTGGGTGCCGTGGTACCCGAGGCCGATCATCGCGCGACGGACGGTGTTGCGGCCGGCCTTCGTGCGGAGCTCGGCGAGCGCCTCGGTCTCGCCGACGGCGGCGGGGATCGTCGAGCGCTCGGCCGGAGCGGCGTGGATCGACTCGGGGATCGCCGCGCGGACGAGGGCGTCGAGCGAGGGCTGTCCGACCGCGTCGAGCATGACCTGCTGGTCGGCGGCCGTCGTGCCGATGTGCCGGTCGGCGAAGGACGTCTGGAGGTTCTCCTGTGCCCGGGTCATGCGATCGACGCCCGGTACGCGTCGTGGTCCATCAGGTCCTCGGGGAAGGAGGTGCCGTCGACCTTGAGCTTGACGAGCCAGCCGGCACCGAACGGGTCCTGGTTGACGGTGTCGGGGGCATCGACGACGGCGTCGTTGATCGCGACCACCTCGCCCTCGATCGGGGCGAAGAGCTCGCCGACGCTCTTGGTCGACTCGATCTCGCCGATCTGCTCGCCGGCGGTCGTCGCGGTGCCCACGGCGGGCAGCTCGACGTAGACGACGTCACCGAGCTGCTCGGCGGCGTGGTCGGTGATGCCGACGGTGACGGTGTCGCCCTCGACGAGGATCCACTCGTGGTCGGCGGTGTACTGGAGTGCGGTCTGGTCGGTCACGGTGTCAGCCTCTCGGAGTGCGACGGTAGAAGGGGAACGGGGTGACGATGCTGGGGATCGCGGTCCCGCGGACGTCGATGTGCAGGAGCTGTCCCTCGCCGGCCACGGCCGGGTCGACGAAGGCCATGGCGACGGGGTGTCCCAGCGTCGGCGAGAGCGCCCCGGAGGTGACGGTGCCGACGACCTGCCCGTCGTGCACCACGTCGTACCCGGCGCGCGGCGCACGGCGTCCCTCGGTCACGAGGCCGACGAGCACGCGGGCGTCCTCCGCGGGCTGCACGCCGGCGTCCCCGACGAACGAGCCCGAGGTGGCGACGACCCGACCGAGTCCGGCCTGTGCCGGACGGACGGTGGCGTCGAGCTCGTGCCCGTAGAGCGGCATGCCGGCCTCGAGCCGCAGGGTGTCGCGGGCGGCGAGTCCGGCGGGCACCACGCCGCGGTCCGCGCCGGTCTCGAGCAGCGCGTCCCAGATCACGGTCGCGACGTCGGTGTCGCTGTAGATCTCGAAGCCGTCCTCGCCCGTGTAGCCGGTGCGCGCGACGAGCACCTCGGCGCCGTCGAACAGCGCGTGCAGGACCCGGTAGTAGCGGAGCTCGTCCAGCGGGGTCTCGGGCTGCAGCCGGTCGGCCACGACCAGCGCGTCGAGCGTGCCCGCTGCGGCCGGACCCTGGATCGCCACGAGGGCGGTGCTGTCGGAGTCGTCCGACACGACGACGTCGAGGCCCGCGGCGCGTGCGGTCAGGGCGTCGACGGCGACGGCCCGGTTCGCGGCGTTCGCGACGACGAGGAAGACGTCCTCCCCCGTGCGGTAGACGACGAGGTCGTCGAGGATCCCGCCGTCCTCGGCCAGCAGGAGCGAGTACTTCGCGCGGCCGACCGGCATCGCGCCGAAGGACCCGGCGAGCGCGTGGTCGAGGAACGCCACGGCGTCGGGGCCGCTGACGCCGACCTCGGCCATGTGCGACAGGTCGAAGACCCCGGCAGCCGTGCGCACCGCGTGGTGCTCGGCGAGGTCGGACGAGTACCGCACGGGCATGCGGTAGCCGGCGAAGTCGGTGAAGGTGGCGCCCGCGGCCTCGTGCGCGGACTCGAGTGGGGAGGAACGCATGACGGAGTTCTCCTGGCATCGGCAGGACCCGACGGACGTCGTCGGGTGGGAACTCCCCCTCTGTCATGGGCCTGAGAGTTTCACCGCGGCCCGTGAGGTCCGGCGGCTTTCACCGTGGGCGAGACACCGCGGACGCCCGGGCGGGGACGCGTGCCTGCTTTTCAGAGTGGCCTGTCCGCTGCGGTGTGGGACCTGAGAGATTGACGGGGAGGTTGCTCCTTCGGTGCCGTGCGCGTGCGCTCGGCTCTCCCGCGGCGGGTGATCGGCCGGTGTTGAGTTGTGCTGCGACGAGCATACCGATCCCGCGTTTCGGGCATGTGTCGCGGCCGGGCGTTCGACGTCTCGTAGAATGCGGGGATGGCAGGACAGCGATCGCGCCCCCGCGGGCAGCTCGAACAGGCCGTCCTCGAGACCCTGCGCGCCGCGGCGGACGGCGGCGACGACTCCGGGTGCACCGCGCGGCAGGTCCTCGACGCCTTCCCGGAGCCGCGCCCGGCGCTGACCACCGTGCTCACCGTGCTCGACCGCCTCGGCCGCAAGGGCCAGGTCGAACGGCGCGAGCACGACGACGCCCCGCTGACCTTCCGCGCCGTGCACAGCCGCGAGCAGCAGACCGCCTCGCTCATGTCGAGCGCGCTCGCCGCCGCGTCGGACCGCGAGGCAGCACTGCTGCAGTTCACCGGGTCGCTCGCCTCGGACGACCTCGACGTCCTGCGCCGCGCCCTCGACGCCCGAGCCCGCTCCTGACCGGAACCGAGCAGTGGTCGTCGCCGGAGTCGCCCTCATCGCCCTCGCCCTCGTCGTCGTGGTGGTCGCCCCGCGCGTCCTGACCCGGTCCGCCTGGACGATCGACCGGCCCCGGACGGCGCTCGCCTCGTGGTCCGTCGCGGTCGTGCTCGGCGTGGTCGGCTTCGTGGTCGGGGTCGCCCTCGTCGTCGTGGCCGACCGCCCGCTCGACCCCTTCCGGCTCGCCGAGTCCCCGACGCACGGCCTGAACCTCGGCGTCGCGCTCCTCGGCGTGGCCGCGTTCGTCGTCGCGGTCCGCGTCCGTCCCGGTGCCGAGCACGAGGCGGTCCGGCAGGCGATGCGGTCCGGGGCCGCGCCGCACCGCGAGATCGACGGCACCCCCGTCGCGCTCGTCGAGGCGGACCACGCGCTCGCCTGCGCGGTGCCTGGTCGCGCGGGCGGCGTGCTCGTCAGCACCGGGCTCGCGGACCTGCTGCGGACCGACGAACTGGAGGCCGTGGTCGCCCACGAGCGCGCGCACCTGACCCAGCGCCACGCGGTCGCCGTCGCGGTCGCCGAGTCGATCGAGCGTGCGGTCCCGTGGGTGCCCGGCGCGCGCGCCATGGCGCGCTCGACGCGCGTGCTCGTCGAGTTCGCGGCCGACGACGCGGCGGCCCGACGCGTCGGACGCGACGCCCTGCGCCGAGCGGTGCTCGTGGCGGACGGGACGAGCGCGCTCGGGGCGATCCGCGCCTCCCGGCTGGGCTGACGACCGCCGCGCGCACGTCGGCGGTGAGGCATAGGGTTGCAGGCACCGTGAAGCCACTGACCGAAGCAGACATCCGTTCGTCGTTCGTGAACGCCACCCCGGACGAGCTCGAGCAGCTCCCCATCCCCGGCCTGCACGAGATGCTGTGGGACGAGCGCGAGTTCCTCGGCTGGCGCGACCCGCAGGCCGCCCGCCGCGGCTACATCGTGTCCTGGATCGACGACCGCCCGGTGGGCATCGTCGTCCGGTCCGCCGGGGGCTCGCTCCGCCCGGGCATCGCCGCGATGTGCTCGTTCTGCCACTCCCCGCAGCCTGCGACGCAGGTCCGCCTGTTCTCCGCCGCCCGCGCCGGCGAGTCGGGCCGGAACGGCAACACCATCGGGTCGTACATCTGTGAGGACCTCGGCTGCTCGATGCTCATCCGCACGGCACCGCCGCACCTCAACCCACCCGCCACGATCAAGATGCGGGGCGACGCGCTGCTCGGGCGCGTGCGCAACTTCACCGAGGACGTCGCGAAGACCGCGTGAGCCGGTTCGACACCGCTCGCTGGGCCGTCGTCGAGGAGCAGGGCGACGGCCGCTGGAGCCTCAGCATCCGCGACGAGGCCGACGACGAGCTCGCCGCGCTCGGCCTGGGGGTCGAGGGCGCGTGGGACCCGGACGTCGAGCCGCACGTGGCGTTCGTGCTCGTGCAGCTCGGGCTGGCGCTGCGCGGTACCCGACCCTGGCGCGAGGACGAGCTCGGCGACCAGCGCGCTCCGGTGCTGCCGCTCGGCTGAGCACGTCCTGCGCCGCGAGCGTCTGGCGCGCGGTCAGGACCCGGTCGCGGCGATGAAGTTCCGGAGGATCTCGCGGTCGTCGTCGGCCCGGACCGCCCACACCAGTTCGCTGCGGTGCGGGTCGTCCTGCAGCGGGAGCAGGACGACGGAGTCGGGTGCCGCGAGCGTCGCGCTCTCCGGGGCGATCGTCACGCCGAGCCCCGCACCGACGAGGTGCAGCACGGTCGCCCAGGTCGTCGCCTCCTGCACGACCTCCGGCCGTCGTCCGCCGGCGACCACGGGTGCGAGGTTGCGCTCGGTCGCGACCGCACCGGCCACCGCGGGGAAGAACACGAACGGGTCGTCGACCAGCTCGGTGCCCCGGATCGCCGCCCGGTCCGCGAGCCGGTGTCCGCGCGGGACCGCCGCGACGAACCGCTCGGTCCGGAACGGCAGGAAGCGCACGGCCGGGTCCGGGTCGGGGTCGCGCAGGACCGCCAGGTCGAGCTCGCCGCGGACGATCCGGGCGAGGAGCGTCGACGAGTAGCCCTCCGTCAGCTCGACGCGGACGAGCGGGAACCGCTGCCGGAAGGCCTGGACACGCTCGATCGGCCCGAGCGGCAGCGCCGAGACGACGAACCCCACGTCGAGCCGTCCGGCCTCCCCGCGCCCGACGCGGACGACCTCGTCGAGGTCCCGCTGTGCCTGGTCGAGCAGCGACCGTGCACGGCCTTGGAGCACGCGCCCCGCTGCGGTCAGCGCGACGCTCCGCGACGTCCGCACGAACAGGTCGACGCCGAGGTCGCGCTCGGTCCGCCGGATCTGCTGCGAGAGCGCGGGTTGCGCGATGCGGAGGCGCTCGGCCGCCCGCCCGAAGTGCAGCTCGTCTGCGACGGCGAGGAACGCCCGCAGCTGCCGGAGGTCGACATCCATGCACGCAGCGTATCGATCAGCACGAACGAGTATTGGACGCGACTGCGTTGTCGATCGAGGATGGACGCATGCCCGACGCGACGCACACCCTCACCATCGCTGAACTGTCCTCCCCCGCCGACGCCGACGCGTTCCGCACGCTCAACGAGGCGTGGATCGAGCGGTACTTCACGCTCGAGGACGAGGACCGTGCGATCCTCGGCGACCCGGTCGGCCGCATCGTCGAACCCGGCGGGGCGGTGTTCGTCGCACGCCTCGACACCGAGGTCATCGGCTGCATCGGGATCATGCCCGTCGGCGACGGCGTGGTCGAACTCGTGAAGATGGCGGTCTCGCCGGCGCACCAGGGGCACGGCACCGGCCGGAGGCTCATCACCGCCGCACTCGACCGTGCTCGGGCGCTGGGCGCGCGTCGTGTGGCGCTCGAGAGCAACAGCGGTCTGGCGAGCGCCGTGCACCTGTACGAGGCGTTCGGCTTCCGCCACCTCGACCACGACGAGGTCGCACCGAGCCCCTACGTCCGCGCCGACGTGCACATGGTGCTCGACCTCTGATCGGCGGGCAACCGCTACGCTCGCCGCATGGCGACGTACGAGGTGCAGGCCGTCCGTGAGCGCGGCGTGTGGCAGGTGTTCATCGAGGGGACCCCGATCACCGAGGTCCTGCGCTGGTCGTCCGTCGGCCCCGTCGCCCGCGAGTTCCTCGCCATGGACCGGGACGACGACCTGCGCATCCGCGTCGTCGGGCGCAACCAGTACGTCGACTGACCGGCCGCCGCGCGCTCAGGCCACGTGCCAGACGAGCCCCTCCTGCGCGCCCGACGGGTACGCCGCCGCGATGCGGAGCACGGCCTCGCGCAGCGTCACCGGTGAGCACGCCAGGTTGAGCCGCGCGAACCCCCGCCCCTGCGCACCGAACCCGAGCCCGGAGTTGAGCGCCACGTACGCGTGCTCCCGCAGCGGCACCGCAGGGTCGTCCCCGAGACCGATCCCCCGGAAGTCGAGCCACGCCAGGTACCCGGCGCGAGGCCTGGTGTAGACGACCCCGGGCAGGTGTTCGGCGAGCAGTGTGCCGAGCAGCCGCTCGTTCGCCACGATCCGGGCGACGACCTCGTCGAGCCAGTCGGTGGCCAGGGTGAAGGCCGCCAGGTTGGCGTGCAGCCCGAGGATGCTCGTCCGGCAGGCGACCTCCTCCCACAGCGTGTCGAGGAGGGCCGCCGTCCGCTCGTCGCCCGCGACCATGACCGAGCACTTCACGCCGGCGAGGTTCCACCCCTTGCTCGCACTCGTCACGCAGACGCTGCGGGCACCCGCGGCCTCGGCGACCATCGCGAACGGGGTGAAGCGGACGCCCGGGTGGGTCAGCGGCGCGTGGATCTCGTCGCTGATGACGAGCACGTCGTGCCGTGCGGCGAGCTCGGCGAGCGCGACCAGGTCGGCGCGGTCGTGCACGAGGCCCATCGGGTTGTGCGGGTTGCAGAGCAGGAACACCCGGACGCCGTCGGCGAAGGCCCGTTCGAGACCCGCCAGGTCGAGCCGGTAGACGCCCCACTGCTCGGCGAGCGGGACCTCCTCGACCCGACACCGTGCCTCCTCGACGAGCTCGAAGAACGGCGGGTACACCGGCGGCGTGATCGCCACGCGGCCGCCGTCGGGCAGCGCGAGCCGCAGCGACTCGACGATCCCGACGCTCACATCGGTGGCCAGGTGCACGCGGGACGGGTCGACGTCCCACCCCCAGCGCTCCAGGGCGAACTGCGCGAAGGCCGGTGCCAGCGGTCCCGGTCCGTCGAGGTAGCCGAGGTCCGACTGCTGCACGCGCTCGACGAGCGCCTGCCGGATCGCCGGGGCGACGTCGTGGTCCATCTCGGCGACGAACAGCGGCAGCACCTCGGGTGCGTAGCGCGTCCACTTGATGCTCGTGCGCACCCCGCGGAGCGTCCCGACCGGGTCCTGCTCGTCGTCCGCCATGCGTCCCAGGATGCACCGGCCGGGAGGTTCGGTGCGAGTCCGCCCGTCATCCCGCGTCGTCTTCCGGTCGCCGCCCGGGCGCCGCAGGGCTCGGCCGCATAGGTTCGGCTCCATGAGCACGAGCACCGCCGACAAGGCCACCACCCTCAAGCAGCTGCACGAAGCCCCCGAGATCCTCCGCGTCGTCAACGTGTGGGACGCGATCAGCGCGAAGGTCGTCAGCGACCTGCCGGAGACGAAGGCCGTCGCCACGGCCGGGCACTCGATCGCCGCGAGCGCCGGGTACGACGACGGCGGGATGCCGCTCGACGTCGCCCTCGCGGGCGCCGCGACCATCGCCGCCGCGACCGACCTGCCGGTCACCGCCGACCTCGACGACGGCTACGAGGACCCGGCGGAGACGATCCGCCGGGCGATCGCCGCCGGGATCGTCGGCGCCAACGTCGAGGACCGACTGCGCCCCTTCGACGAGGCCGTCGCACGCGTCGCCGCGATCACCGCCGCGGCGCAGGCCGAGGGCATCGACTTCCAGCTGAACGCCCGGACCGACGCGATCGCCCGCGGCGGCGACCGGCCGATCGACGAGAGCATCGAGGACGCCATCGCGCGCGGGAAGGCCTTCCTCGACAACGGGGCTGCCCTCGTGTTCGTGCCCGGTGCGATCCAGCGCGACGTGGTCGAGCGTCTCGTGGCCGGGCTCGGCCGCGGCAAGCTGTCGGTGATCGGTCTGCCCGGAGCCCTCCCCGCCGCGGAGTACCAGGAGCTCGGCGTGGCCCGCATCTCCTACGGCCCGCTCACGCAGCGCGTCGCGCTGCGGGCGCTCCGTGACCTGGCGACGGACCTGTACGGCGACGGCGTCGTGCCGGAGGACACTCCGGTCCTCAACTGAGCACCGACGACGGACGGGAGGCGCGGTACCAGCGGGTGCCGCGCCTCCCGTCCGTCGTGTGGTCGTCCGTGATCTCCTGGACGTTCCGGAGCAGGTGCCGTATAGTGTCTGGTTGGTGCACTGCAGCGAACCCATCTGACTCGCGCACACCAGCCCGTCTCGCCACCGACCCGCCGGGTCGCATTCCACCGAGACCACCGCTCGATCCGAACGGACGAGCAGCACGTCGAGACACGACGTGCGCACCCGCAGCCGATGCGTCGTGCCGGACCACGCAGGTCCGCCGACCAGAGCACGGCCGGGTGCCGAACGACCAGGAAGTACCGCACCACCATGACCAGCAACGACCGCATCACCATCTCCGGGACCGCACTCGCGGCGCCCGTGATCTCCCCTGACCGCATCGCCGAGTTCCCCGTGCGCGACGACCGCTCGCAGCGCGAGTACCTCGTCCGCATCCCGGCCGACGACCTCCGCCTGTTCGTCACCCGTGACGCCCGCCTGGCCGTCGACGGCGAGGCCGGCTGGACCGTGCCTGGCCGCTCCTGGCGGGGCGAGTCGAGCCGGACCATCCTGCTCGCCCGCCGCGTCGACCAGCGCGAGCTCGCCCTGGCCGCCTAGGCCCGTCCCGCCCGCGCTGCCGGGCCCGACACCACGAACGCCGCCGGCTCGAGCCGGCGGCGTTCGTCGTTCCTGTTTGGTCGTCAGGCGTCCGGGTCGACGTCAGGCGTCCGTGTGCGCCGACGGCTCCTCTGCGCCGCGGAAGCGCACACCGCCGTCGGCGTCCACCGGACGCTCGGGGCCGGCGCGCCGTGCCGCATCGCGGAGCCGCCGGATGAAGGCCGGGTCCTCGGGTTCGAGTTCGTCGTCGGGCGCGATCGTCACGCAGAGCTCGCTCGCCGGGCCGACCAGCAGGATCGACGTCGACACGGAGCCGTCGTCGCCCACGCTCGGCACGGTGATCGTGTCCGTGCGCGCGTTCGCACCCAGCACCGCCGCGTAGTCGGCGACGGCGTCCGCGATCAGGTCCCCTGTGAGGATCAGACTGGCGTCGTAGTGGATGTACTTCACGGTCCCCTCCTCATCTCTCCACCGACGGTAGGTTTCCGCACCTCCACGCCGTCCGGAGTGTGCGTTCCGTGGCCAGGGCGGGACAGGGCTCGTCCGTCAGTACTCGCCCTTGACGACGAAGTAGGAGCCGCGGATCGTCCCGGCGAGCTTCGACCGCTGCCGCGCGAACTTGAAGGCGCCGAGCTCCTCGGGCTCGTCCATCCCGTCCGAGAGCTTGAACCCGACCGCCCGCTTGCCGCCCGCCTCGAGTGCGTAGAGGACGTTGATCGACAGGCCGGACTCGTGGAAGACGTACGTCCACCGGACGCCGTCGACCTCGAACTGCGTCGCCTCGAGCACCGGGGACGCGATGACGATCCCGCGTTCCTCGCGCAGGACCCGGGCCACGTACTCGACGAGCTCCGGTACCTCGGCCGCCGGGTGCGTCGTGAAGACGTGGTCGTACTTGTTCCGGAAGTACCGCGCCTCGTTCGCGCGGAGCCCGGCGAGGGCGTCGGCCACCGGGGAGGACTCGAGGCCCTCGGTGGACACGGTCACGAAGTCGACGACGTTCGGCACGGCTGGTTCCTCCTCGGGACGGGTTCAGCCACACCGTACTGCGGCGGGCCAGACCTGTGGCGGATCAGACCTGTGGCGGATCAGACCTGTGGCGGATCGGTGCGCAGGCGCTTCGCCTCGGGCTCGTCCGAGTGCGACGACGCCGCGTCGGAGAACCGTCCGCCGCCGACCGCCGTGGTTCGACGGGCGAGCTCGTTGACGAGGTCCTCGTCCTCCGGCTCCAGCTCGTCGTCCGGCGCAGCCTCGACCATGATCTGGGACGCCGGGCCGAGCAGCACCTCGGCCGTCGTGCCGTAGCCCTCGGCGTCCGCGGTCGGGATCTCGACGATGTCCGTCGTCCCGTTCTCGCCGAGCGCCGCGGCATAGGCGAGCACCGCCTCGGCGATCGCGTCGCCGGTCAACACTCGGTTCTCTCCGTAGACCACGTACTTCACCTGTCCATCGAACGCGGTGCCGACGAGCCGTACTCAGGAACGGGCGTGATCCGGGGGACACCGGGAGACGCGACCCCTGCGCCACGCCGATCGGGCCAGAGCGCGGAGAACGGCTCTTCCCAGTTCTGGGGGTGGTCGCGCACCCCCGGCGACCGGTGGACTGGTCGCATGCGATCGTTCCAGCCCCTCGACACGTCCGCGCTGCTCCGGGTCGAGGTGGTCGCCGCCATGATCCGCGTGCTCCGCGCGAACGCACTGCACGAGGTGTCCTACGAGCACGTCGCCGTCGAGGCGGGTCAGACCGTCGAGGTCGTCACCGAGGTGTTCCCGACCTGGGACGGACTGCTGCTCGCCACCATCGACCAGTGGAACGACCAGCGGACCACGCCCCTGCTGCCCATCGCCGAGCGGAGCGGCACGATCGTCTTCCTCCGGGCGATCGTCGGCGCGAACGTCGCGGATCCCTCGCTCATGCGCTTCCTCACGTCCACGCTGAACATCGCCGCGACGCCGCACCACCCGCTCGCACCGATGCTGTACATGCGGTGGCGGAAGTTCCACGGCTTCGTCCTGCAGTCGCTGCAGCACGACATCCAGGTCGGGCGGGAGCCGCAGACGATGGAACCGGCCCGCGGCGCCGAGCAGCTGCTCGCGACCTACGAGGGGCTGCAGCTCCAGTCGATGGTGCGGCCCGAGATGGACCTGCTCGAGTCGTACGACCGCGCGGTCACCCGCCTGCGCGAGGGCTGGTCGCGCGAGTACGTGCCGCCGGTGTGGGACCTCGAGGTCATCGGCGGGTACTGACCCCGCCGGCGAGCCCCGACGGCCGTCAGACCAGGCGCTCGAACACCATCGTCGCCTGGATCCGGTCGCCGCCGCCGAAGCCCGTGCTACCGGAGGTCGTCGTCGTGATCGTGTGCAGGCGGTAGCCGAGCCGTGCCTGGGCGTTGATGGCGTCCTCGAGCTGGGTCAGGTTGTTCGACCCCTTGCCGAGGAGCCGCTCCTTGAGGACGACCTGCAGGACGACGTAGTCCATGCCCGCAGCGCCCGAGCGGGGACGCGCGCCGGCGTCGGCCTCGGCGCGCAGGCGGTCGACCAGCCCCGGGCCCGCGGGCGTCGGACCGTCCTGCACCTGCTCGGTCCAGGCGGAGCCGTCCCACCAGCGGGTCGCCCCGGAGCCGTCGTCGTACCAGCCGGGCTGCACGTTCGTCATGCGTCCATCCGGCCGGAGACCGCGGCGACCGTGGCTTCCGCGTCGGTGAGCAGCAGGAACAGGCAGCGAGCCGTCTCCGGGATGAGCACGAAACCGAAGCGCTCGTAGAAGCGGGCGGCATCGTCGTCGAGCGCGTACACGATGATCGCCCGAGCACCGACGAGCCGCGACGCCTCGATGCTCTTGACGAGTGCGTCCTGCAGCAGGCCCGCTCCGAGCCCGAGGCCCTGGAAGTGCACGTCGACCGCCAGACGTCCGATCAGGACGACGGGGATCGGATCGGGCATGTTCCTGCGGAGGGCGCCGGGTGCCTCGCCCGCTCGGAGCGAGCTCGCGGCGAGGCAGTAGTACCCGGCGATCCGGCCGGTCTCATCGTCGATCGAGACGAACGTGCGCGACGCTCCGCCCGCTTCGTTGCGGATGGCCCGGACCTGCAGCCAACTCGTCAACGAGGGCCGTCCGCAGTCGAAGGTGCTCGTGTCGTCGTGCTCGGTGACGGCACGGGGACGCCGGAGTACCGCCATGCGTCAGTCGACGAAGACGCTCGGGCGGGCGAGGAGGTCGGCCAGCCCGGAGACGGACCGGGCCGGTCGGTCGAGGAGCGCCGAGAACGCCTCGAAGCTGCTCGCCGACATGGTGATCTCACGCTCGCGCCGGATGGTGTCGGCGGCGTGCTCGACGAGGGCACTCACCGAGAAGTCCGTCACCGATCGTCCGCTGATCGCCGCAGCGGCTTCGATCTCGCGCTTCTGGTCCGGCGTGAGACGGAGGTCCAGCCGGTCCGACTTCCTCGTGTCGACCATGGCACGAGTGTACGGCAGATCTCCGTACGACGGCCTGGCATCCACAGTGATCAGTTGTTGAAGCGGAACTCCCGGCCTCGAAACGGCAGACGACGACTACGCGGTACTTCCGCAGAGATACGTAGATCGCACCGACGGCTACCTGCGGCTGGTCGCGGTCAGAAACGGCTGTGCTGACGAACGGCTGACGAACGACGTCGAGCCGCTGATCACATCTCGCGCTCTTCGATCAACTGTGCCTGACGTTGCGTGCCCCCGATATCGGATGTCGCGTCGCGCTCGTGAGTGATTTGGAACGTGGACCGCCACCGCAGTGAGCCCTGCACACCCGCAAATGCGACCCGGTACTCGTCCGTCCCGGCTTTCCGTCCAGGGTTCGGAGTGATCTCCACCGTCGGGTAAGACGGTCCCTGCGCACCGATCGACAGACCGGTGGTTGTGAACGAATAGCCGGCGAGAGAGCCGAGAACGCGCGACCCTGTTGAGCCGTCGCGGAGCGTCCACGACAAGGTGCAGCTACCGATCGGATTGGTTGAGTCGTTGACGACCTGGACTGTAAGCGAGTCCTGATTCTGACGAACGTGCAGGTCAATTCGGGGCTTGGTGGCGTAGCTCAGTGCTCGGACTGAATCACGGGCAGCGTTGGCACTGGAGTCTGCCGACGCGAATGCCGCTACTGCGGCGGCGGCGGTCGCAACTGCTGCAACGGCGTCCGCATCCCAGTGCACCCAACGGATCAGGACGTAGCCCCCCACGATGACAGCGAGCACTGCCATTCCCACGAGGATCGTCCGCCCACTTAGCTGTCGTCTCACGGTCGAGAATCTACTGGCCCGCCCGCCCGCTCGTGCTGGCGCGCGTCCAGCTCGTCAGGCAGCTGTCGACCCATATGCGGCGCAAAGACGCGCGAATTGCTGGAACACCACCCATCTAGACCAGCATCCGGGCCGGTGACGTGGACGGCTGCCGGGCGAGACGGCTCCCATGAACGCCGTCCACCTCACGGAGCAGACCAGAATCGACCTGCTCCAACGATTCGTAGCCGAGGCCGACAAGGTGCTGCGCCGTTCCGAGCAGACGAACCGCCGACGAGTCACCCTCCCGTGCCGCCTGTAGCAGCAGCTCCGCGAACAGGGGCACCTGCTGCACCTCCGCCGGTCGGAGCTCCGCAAGCTCGTCGGCGTACATGGCCCGGATCGCTGCAGCCTGCCGCCGGCGGTCTCGTTGCCGCTGCTCCGCGGCCCGCTTCGCGTCCGTAGCCGGTCCAGCATGTCGTCGTCGTGCCATCGTCCGTCCCGTCCCGAGGGTCACCAATCAAGCGTGAGGAAGTTTCCCACCGTTCCGCAGGCGATGCCGAGGAACAGGAACACGACGGCGAGCAACTGGCGAGCGCGTCCGTTCAGCAGAAACAGCTCCGCGGAGCTGGAGTTCTCAGCCACCGAAGGTGGGACCGAAGGGGTGTTGCCGTCGATGTGGATCACGCTCGGCTGCCGCAGCAGCTTGCGCGCCGCACTGATCTCACGAACGATCTCGAAGCACATCGCGTTCCGGGGCTTGCAAGGGCAGCCGGACGCATGGCTGTTCCCGGCCGAGAACGGGCAGCCGGCGCACCAGAACACGGTCAACTACGCATGGAACACCGCCCTATCTCGTGCAGGACTGGAGGGCATCGTCCTGCACGACCTGCGGCACTACTACGCGTCGGGGCTGATCGAGGCCGGCTGCTCAGTCGCGACGGTGCAGCACGCGTTGGGGCACGCGTCACCGTCGATCACGCTGAACACTTACACCCACCTCTGGCCGTCCGCGGAGGACCAGACACGCATCGCAGCACAGGGCCTGTTCGACTCCGTTTTCGCCACTCCTGACGAATCCCTCACGAACAGAGACGCCCGATCCGCGCTGTGATGCGGGTCGGGGGCTGCTCTAGTTGTTGAAGCGGAACTCCACCACGTCGCCGTCCTGCATGACGTAGTCCTTGCCCTCGATCCGGGCCTTGCCGTGCGCACGCGCCTCCGCGATCGAGCCCGTCTCCATCAGGTCGTCGAACGAGATGACCTCGGCCTTGATGAAGCCCTTCTCGAAGTCGGTGTGGATGACGCCGGCAGCCTGGGGAGCCTTCCACCCCTTGCCGATCGTCCACGCCCGCGACTCCTTCGGTCCGGCCGTCAGGTAGGTCTGCAGGCCGAGGGTGTCGAACCCGATGCGTGCGAGCTGGTCGAGACCGGACTCGGTCTGCCCGGTCGACTCGAGGAGCTCTGCGGCATCCTCGGGGTCGAGCTCGATGAGCTCGGACTCGACCTGGGCGTCGAGGAAGACGGCCTGCGCGGGCGCGACGAGCGCGGCCAGTTCGGCCTTGCGGGTCTCGTCGGTCAGGATCGCCTCGTCGACGTTGAAGACGAAGATGAACGGCTTGGCGCTGAGGAGTCCGAGCTCGGCGATCGGCGTCAGGTCGATCGAGGTCGCGGACAGCAGCGTGCCGGCCTCCAGGGCGGCCTTCGCCTCCTGTGCGGTGGCGAGCACGGCCGGTTCGGCCTGCTTGAGCTTCACGGTCTTCTCGTACCGGGGCAGGGCCTTCTCGACGGTCTCGAGGTCGGCGAGGATCAGCTCGGTGTTGATGACCTCGAGGTCGTCCTTCGGCGAGACCTTGTTCGCGACGTGCACGACGTCGTCGTCGGTGAAGCCGCGGACGACCTGCGCGATGGCGTCGGCCTCGCGGATGTTGGCGAGGAACTTGTTGCCCAGGCCCTCGCCCTCGCTCGCACCCTTGACGATGCCGGCGATGTCGACGAAGGACACCGGCGCGGGCACGGTCTTCTCCGACCCGAAGAGCTCGGCGAGCTGGTCGAGCCGGGGGTCGGGCAGGTTGACCACACCGACGTTCGGTTCGATCGTCGCGAACGGGTAGTTCGCGGCGAGGACCTGGTTCTTGGTCAGGGCGTTGAACAGGGTCGACTTGCCGACGTTCGGGAGACCGACGATTCCGATGGTGAGAGCCACGGGAGCACAGCCTACCGGCGGCCGCCCGCCGGGGCCGACCCGGGCCTCCAGACCGACGGGGTCAGGACGGCCAGACCCCCGAGAAGAACGCCACGACGGAGAGCAGGAGGCCCTGCGCCGTGCCGACCACGATGAAGGCGACGGTGGCACCGACCGCGACCAGGGCCACGCCGAGCCCGACGGCCCGCCCGGCGTCGTGCGCTCCCGCCTCGACACGGTGCGCGCCCGCGATCAGGTCGTCCATCTTCCCCGGTTCCCCCATGCCGTGAGCTTACGTCGCGTCCGCACCGGCCACCAGGGTCACGAGCCGCAACGCCGAGGGCACGACCGGATGATGTCGGAACCCCGTGCGACGATCGGGCCCGTGCCGTTGAACTTCACCGCCATCGACTTCGAGACCGCGAACAGCTCGCCCGCGAGCGCCTGCTCCGTCGGTCTCGTCAAGGTCCGCGGCGGCCGCGTGGTCGACCGGGCGTCCTGGTTCATCCAGCCGCCGGCCGGGCACGACACCTTCCTCGAGTGGAACACCCGCATCCACGGCATCGTCGAGTCGGACGTCGTCGGTGCCAAGGGGTGGGCGGAGCAGTACCTCGACATCGTGGCGTTCGCCGAGGGCGACGTCCTGGTCGCGCACAACGCCCGCTTCGACATGGGGGTCATCGCGGGCGGGTGCGCGGCGACGGGCACGCAGCTCGCGGAGCACCACTCGCTCTGCTCGCTCCAGGTGGCGCGCAAGACCTACACGCTCGACTCGTACCGGCTCCCGGTGGCGGCACGGGCGGCGGGCCACGTCGGGTTCCAGCACCACGACGCGTCCGCGGACGCCGAGGCCTGCGCGGCGATCGTCGTGCACGCCGCCGGGGTGCACGGGTGCGACACGGTCGAGGCGCTCGGCGCCGCGACCCGGGTGCACGTCGCGCCGGTGCGGGCGCGGACGGAGCAGCCCCGCGCGGCGGGACAGCCGCGGCAGCCGCGGCTGTCGAGCCGGCCGATGATCTTCGCGGACTGACGCCGGAGCACGCCCGGGCGGCGCTCCGGGTGGCCGAACGGCCGGTGGTATTGTCACGACAATGCCGCCCGGGCGCCCTCGTCGGCGCCGTCTCCCCCGAAGGACCGCGATGACCAACGAAGGCCAGCTGCCGTCCGACCTGTTCATGGACCTGGACCGGTCGGGTCCGATGCCCCTGTACTTCCAGGTGGCCTCACGCCTCGAGGAGTCGATCCGCTCGGGCGCCCTGCCGCCCGGCGCACGCCTCGAGAACGAGATCGCGCTCGGCGAGCGGCTCGGGCTGTCGCGTCCGACCATCCGCCGGGCCATCCAGGACCTCGTCGACAAGGGACTGCTCGTCCGCCGCCGCGGCATCGGCACGCAGGTCGTCCACGGGCCGGTCACCCGCAAGGTGGAGCTGACGAGCCTGTACGACGACCTCGCACAGGGGGCGCAGGCCCCGACGACGCAGCTGATCGCGCGGGACGACGTCGTCGCCCCCGACGTCGTCGCCGAGGCGCTCGGCCTCCCCACGGGCACGACGGTCGCTCACATCCGACGGGTGCGCTTCGCCGAGGACGTCCCGATGGCGGTGCTCGAGAACTACCTGCCGCCCGAGTTCACCGACGTCACCGACGAGGACCTGCGGTCCCACGGGCTGTACCAGCTCCTGCGCGGACGGGGCGTCACGATGCGGGTCGCGAAGCAGCGCATCGGTGCGCGAGCGGCCAGCGGCGACGAGGCCGACCTCCTCGAGATCGAGGACGGCGACCCGGTGCTGACGATGAGCCGGACGGCGTACGACGCGTCGGGCCGGGCGGTGGAGTACGGCGTGCACTGCTACCGCCCGGACCGCTACTCGTTCGAGGTCACCCTCGTCGACAAGTAGCCCCGACGAGGAGCCTCGTCGACGAGTGAGCCGGCGCCTCACCCCGCGGCGGGCACCCCGAGCTCACCGGTCACGTACTGCGCGCGGCCGAAGCCGAACGACCAGTCCTGGGGGCCGTTCTCGACGTAGCCGATGAAGACGTCCTCGCTCGCGACGCCGACCTCGGCGAGCCGGTCGTGCACCGCTCGGTACAGGCCCTGCTTCGCCTCGTCGCTGCGCCCACGCTGCGTGAAGACCTGGATGACGACGACGCCCGCGGTGCGCTCGAAGCCGAGGCCGGCGTCCTGGGCGATGATCTGCTGCGCGGGGTGCTCGGTGATCACCTGGAAGCGGTCGCGCTCCGGGATCCCGTACTCGGCCACGATGGCGGTGTGGATCGCGTCGGCGATCGCACGGACCTCGTCGGGGGTGCGGCCGGTGGCGAGGTCGATACGGACGAGCGGCATGGTGCCTCCTGGTTCGGGAACTTTGTCCTTACATACTATCCGACCCGGGTCCGGAAGTCGCCCCGTGACGGACGGGAGGCGCGGTGCCGGTCCGGCACCGCGCCTCCCGTCCGTCGTGGTGGGACCGAT